>JBBDNJ010000333.1:0-10555 GCA_040877705.1 Binatia bacterium
CACGTATCGGATCGTGGTGAGTGACGGAGAAGAGTCGGCCGATCTGGTTTGGTGGTAAGGACCGCTCGGAGCAAAGCTTGACGGAGTTCTTCGATGAGCTGGGAAAAACAAAGTGTGCACGGATTCGCTTGGCGGTCATGGACATGTGGAAACCGTTTCGCAACGCTACCCTAGTGTGTGCCCCGCAAGCAGCGATTCTCTATGACAAGTTTCATGTGATGCGCCATTTGGGCGAGGCGTTGGATCAAGTTAGAAAAAGCGAGTACGGGCGGCTGGTGGGCAAGAATAGAGGCTTCATCAAGGGGCAGAAATACACGCTGTTGTCGCGCCGGGACAATCTTACCCTTAAAGGCCGTCAAGCCTTGAAGACTTTGCTCTGTGCCAACAAGCGACTCAACACCGCCTACCTGCTCAAGGAGTCCTTTGGTCAGTTGTGGAGCTACGAGCGCGAAGGTTGGGCCAGACGCTTCTATGAGAACTGGAAGGCGGCGCTCAAATGGCAGCGGCTTAGGCCCTATGAGAAGTTTGCCGAGATGATCGAACGTCATTGGGATGGCGTTGCCGCTTACAGCAGACCGCAAAATAAAGTGTCGCTGGGATTCGTTGAAGGACTCAACAACAAAATTCGTGTCATCCAGAGGCGCGCTTTATGGCCTTAGAGACGAAGAATATCTGCGGCTCAAAATTCTTACTTCGATGTTGCCAGAGCTGTGAAAACATCAAAATCTACCCACTCGAGTTCACGAAGAGCCTTTATTTGGAGCCCAGTCCAAAGGAGTTAATACTGCGCAACCATGTCTGACATGCGCCGCCGATCAGGGCCGCCACGAAAACCCGACTAATGAAAACTCATCGACTGCAAACTCGGCTTTGGCTGCCCCAGCCGCGCGACCGAATATTTCAATTCTTCGCCGACCCGTTTAATCTCGAGCGGCTTACTCCCGACTGGCTTCGGTTTGAAACACTGACAAAGCAAACGACCGAGATCAGAGAAGGCGTATTGCTCGACTATCGGCTACGAATCCGCGGCTTGCCGATCAGGTGGCAAAGCCGGATAACCGACTGGAACCCGCCCCATCGTTTTGTCGATCGACAAACCAAAGGTCCCTATAGGCTATGGGTACATGAGCACACATTCGTCGAAGATGAAGACGGCACTCTGGTCGGCGATGATGTTCAATACGCGGTGCCGGGCGGCAGTCTTGTGCAAAAATTCTTGGTCGCGCCCGATTTGCACCGCATTTTTAAATATCGCCACCAGGTCCTGCAGGGGCTATTTAATCCCGAAAATAAAGCCGCTCGAGGAGTCGACGCGGACTCATTTTAACCGCCGCGTTTTTCCAGAGCCGAAATCCGCTCGATGTAAGCTTTGCTGTTGAACTTGCGCGATGTGCTGTCGTACGACATATAACGAATCTTGCCATAAATGGGCCGCTCCGGTCCCCAAGCGCGATCGTGCTTGCCGGCAATGGCCCACGCGCAATACCGGCATACCCGGTAGGGTCCCGGCCATCGAGCTCATAACGATCGTTTAGCCGCGCGGCAATTTTGTAAGTTAGTCGTCTCGCTCTTGGTCCGCCGGCGGGCCGTTGCCGAATGCTTTAAGCTGCAGCTGCCCCTCTTTGTCCTTCACCAGCAATTCCACTTTTCTTTCGACTTCGCTTAATTTTTGGTTGCAATATCGGACGAGTCCGACTCCCTTCTCGAAAGCCGACAGCGAGTCTTCCAAAGAGAGCTCTCCCGACTCCAATTGCTCGACCACCTGTTCCAGATCTTCCAAGGCCGCTTCGAACTTTATTTTCGGTGGATCTTTCGTTGCCATACTATTGCTCCGTTTCGCTTAATGCTCGATTCAATTCGTGGACTTCCTTCGCTTGACCGTTCGAGATCTTATGGATCAACTCGAAGGGATCCACTCGGGCGTTACCCAACCGCGCTCCCCAGTGCAGATGTGGCCCCGTCACGCGCCCGCTCATTCCCGACAAAGCAATGACATCTCCGCGACGTACCATGGCGCCGGCTTCGACTTTAAATTCCGACAAATGAAAATACGTCGTGTACAGCCCGCCGCCGTGATTCAAAACCACACTTTTGCCGGCATAAAAATAATTCCCCAACAAGACAACCCGGCCATGGTTCGCCGCCAGCACTTCAGTACCGATGGGCGATCGCAGATCAGCCCCGGAGTGAGGCGCGCGGGGCTTGCCGTTGATGATGCGACGGTATCCAAACGATGATGAAAACTCCTGAGAAACCGGCCGTATGAAAGGAGCTTCCCATAAGGGCTCGGCCATTGTGGTTGAAAATGCCAGGGCGAAGTCGGCGCGGTCCCTGCGAATTCGTTCCAGTGTTTCGAGGCTCAGTTGATCGAATACTTCGGCCACGGTAAACGACTCCTGGCGGAATGACTTGGCCAGGGTCTTAAGGATAATCCCGGCTTCGCGGTGCGCGCCGGCCTGGTTCGTAGCTTTGATCGTGATCTTCGACACACCCGGTTTAGCTTCCAGGTCGGCCCCGATGATAGCCGCAAACGATGCTGGAGCGATCGGATAAAAATGGATAATCTCTTTACCCCGGCGCCCTTCAACTGCGGATAAGCCTTCTCCAAAAACTTTCAGCTCGACAATCTCGCCTTGCAGAATCTCTACTTGCGCTGGCCACCGCAGATAAAACGGCTCCGCCGCAGATGCCGCGCCCCCAGACAGATAAACGGCAAGGAGAATGATAACAGCGCAGACAGCACTCATATCACTCCTTTCCTTCGACCCGGCAGCGCGATTTCCCTTGAGCGAACGTAACCCGCACCAGATCGCCGACGTTTAACGAAGCCGCCTCCTTTACGATAGCCTCGTCCGGCAGTCTGTGAGTGATACTATAGCCGCGTTCGAGCACGGCCAACGGGCTCAGCGCGTCCAATCGACCCGTTGCGCGCGCCAAGCGTTCTCTTAACCGGCAGAGCCGATCCAAGAAGCGCCGCTCCAAATCGAGTGAAAGGTCGTCGAGGCGTTGTTGCTTCTCACGCAGTTTACGACCAGGGTCCGACAGTCTTTTCACGAGGCCGCGGCAGACTTCCCGGGCCATCTCCAACTTGCTGTTCATGCACCGAAGTAATTGGTCGTCGATCATCTGCAATTGATCCAGCAGGTCGGTTTTGCACGGAACCACCATTTCCGCGGCCGCCGTTGGCGTCGGCGCCCGATGATCCGCGACAAAATCGGCGATAGTGAAGTCAATTTCATGGCCGACGGCGGAGATCACCGGCACCGGACACGAGAAAATCGCCCGCGCGACGACCTCTTCGTTAAACGCCCAGAGATCCTCGAGAGAGCCACCGCCCCGACCGACGATCACGACTTGAACGTCGGTTGTAACTAACTCCGCAATAGCTGCGGCAATTTCTCTAGCGGCGCCATCGCCTTGAACTTTGACCGACCGGACAATGACGCGGCGATTAGGAAAACGATCTCCGATAATTCTTAGCATGTCTTGCAACGCCGCCCCTTTATCGGAAGTTACAATGCCGATGGTCTCAGGTAAAAAAGGCAACGGGCGTTTGCGCTCCTCGGCGAACAACCCTTCCTGGGACAACTTCCGCTTTAGCTGCTCAAAAGCAAGATGGAGCGCGCCTTGGCCTCGGGGCTCCAGTGTTTCAACATAGATCTGCAGGTCTCCACGCACCGTGTACAGACTGACATGGCCAAAACATAAAACTTCCATGCCGTTCTCCGGCAAGAATGAAAGTTCCTGGCCTTGCCGGCGAAACATCACCGCCGAAATTTGACTCTTATCGTCTTTGAGAGTGAAGTAACAATGCCCGGAAGGAGGAATACGGAAATTGGAAATCTCCCCGACTACCCACACACCATCCAACTGTTTTTCCAGCGTCACTCGAACGATCTGGTTGAGTTCGCTGACGCTGAGAAACTTAGGGTTTACGTGGGCGAATAGCGGTAGATCCGCGTCTTTCCTGATCACAATCTGATTCCGTTTAGCCGCAAAAAAATTAGCCCTCCGGCGGAGGGCTAATTAAAGATCACAACCAAACACTATCGGGAAACGAGAAGCCTAAGCCGCCTTCTTCTGGACGATTTGTTTGAAGACATCCCAGCTCTTGAGTAGATCCAAAGCACGCTTGAGCTGAGCATCGTTATCTATGGTTTCATCGCCGGTCGGCGCCGAAGACGGAATTTGCTTCTCTTGCTCCTTGTCGATCCGCTCTTTCGTCTGCCCGGGAGTTGGCTGCTTGTTCTGCAAATGGCCGGGCAAGTTTTCCTCGCGCAAGCTAGGTCTCTTCCTGTCATCGACCTTGCCCTCTTGCGGCGGCGTACTCTCGACGATGATGTCCGGAACGATTCCCGTGGCCTGGATCGACCGACCCTTGGGTGTAAAGTAGCGCGCGGTCGTCAAACGCAGCGCCGAACTGTCGTCTAAAGGTAGAATGGTCTGGACTGAACCTTTACCGAAGGTTTTCGTGCCCAGTACTATCGCACGCTTGTGATCCTGCAAGGCGCCGGCGACAATTTCAGATGCGCTGGCACTGCCGCCGTTCACCAGGATCACTATTGGAAAGTCCATTGTCGAAACATTTTTTTGAGCAAAGAATTTCTGTTTTTGAGCTTCAATACGACCATCGGTGTAAACGATCAAGCCGGAGTCCAAAAAGAGATCCGTGATGCGAACCGCTTGCGTCAACAAACCGCCGGGATTATTCCTCAGATCAAGAACGAGTCCCTTCAAGCCGTCTTTCTCTGTCGCGAATTTCTCCAGCGCCTTCTGCAGATCGCGGTCGCTACGCTCTTGGAACTGCGCCAGTCGAATGTACCCATAACCCGGTTCCAGCGTTCGGTTGCGGACACTTTGAACACGGATCGTGTCACGAGTCAAAGTTAAATTGATTAACTCGGGAATTCCCTCCCGCTTGATCGAGAGATTGATTTTCGTACCTTTCGGACCGCGCATTTTCTTGACTGCATCGATCAATGTCATGTCTTTGGTAAAATCATCCTCGATTTTAAAGATCATGTCGCCGGGCTTGACTCCGGCTTTAAACGCAGGGGTGTCCTCGATCGGTGACACCACCGTCAGCACACCATTTCTGACGGTGATCTCTATACCAAGACCGCCAAAGCGTCCCTGAGTATCCATCTGTAATTCTTTATAGAGATCAGGCGTCAGATATGCGCTGTGAGGATCCAGGGAAGTCAACATGCCGTTGATCGCACCGTTGACGAGATCTTTCGTCTCAACATCCTCGACATAATTTTTCTTTACAATGGAAAGGATATTAGTAAACGTTTCAAGTGTTTCGTAATCCTGTCGCGGCACTGCCGAAACATTCGGCACCCATTGCCCGGCTAGAACAAATCCTAAGGCAATTCCGACAAGTAGAATTGAAAGACTCACACCATGCTTGGTCACTATTCGCATAGGATGTCACCTCATCAGTTTGGCTACAATTTTATGAAATCAATACTATATCAACCGATGCGAAATAGCTAATTATCTTCTGAACCAGGGCGAGGGATCAATTGATCGGCCGTCCTTGCGCAATTCAAAATAAAGTTTCGCTCCCGCCAGCGAGTCGGTATCCCCTACTAGGGCTACCGGTTCACCCCGTTTCACCCTATCGCCATTTTTTTTAAGAAAATCAGACAAATGAGCGTAAACCGTATAATACCGGTCGCCGTGGTCAATAATCAACATTTTGCCATAACCGGAGAATCGGTCGGCGAACACGACTTTGCCTTGATCAACGGCCCTAATCTCCTCCCCGACCGGAGCCTCTATCTCTAAGCCTTTACGAAATACCTCGGTTGAAAACTCGCGGTGCTTGGTCTTGCCGAAGCCGCCGATCACTTGCCCTTTAACCGGCCAGTCTAGCTTGCCTCGCATGGCTTCCAGTCCGGCACCGGGCGGCGCTTGTCGAGGCTTATTCGCTGACCGCCGGGCGATTTCTTCCATCATTCTCTGCAGCCGTAACGCAGCCTGCTCTAACTCTTTTAAGGCGCGCACGCGAGACTCTTTTTCCTCTCTGATGCTCGCGAGCAGCCGACGCTTCTTTTGCGCCTCCTTCTGAACCGCCTCTTTGCCCTCGGCTAGTGCGCGTCTCTG
Source organism: Binatia bacterium (assembly GCA_040877705.1). Classification (GTDB taxonomy): domain Bacteria; phylum Desulfobacterota; class Binatia; order UBA9968; family UBA9968; genus WHTF01. Next base: position 6,112 of record JBBDNJ010000333.1, read on the forward strand.
ATCATCAACTGCGTCTTTTTTTCGGGCCAATTCCTGCGCCAGTGTTTCCTGCCGCGTCGCCTGCTCGCTCAGCGTTTGCACCAACTCCCGGTCGAATGCCACGGTGGCCTGCAAATAATATTTGCGCTTGAGTAAAGAAGTTAAAGACACATCACCATTCAAGATAATAAACGGGCTACCACTGCGATGCCATCGGTAAAGAGCGCTAGCCCGTCTTGCCAAATAATCCTTTCGCTCCTCGAGCGACTCACGGAGCCGCAACATCTCCGCTTCTTTCTTGTTCATCTCCGACAAAACGGATTTAAGTTTCGAGCTTGACTGATTTAATTCCTTGTTTTTTCTTTCCAGTTCGCTCTCGACTTTGTCCAACGATTGCACCACCGAACCTTCTTTTTTTCGTACCTGGGAAAGACCGCGTTTTTCCGATTCGATTTTCTTCTTGATACCTTCCAGATCGCGACCGGCGCTCGCTGAATAAGCCAATGCCGACGCTACCAGTCCGCTGATAAGCCACAGAGCGAAACCCGCTAACCTCGCCATGTCCTGAGAAACCTCCTTAGAGAAAACAGGCTTCCCATCCCTCCCAGAAGCAATCCGATAACGAGCAGGAGCGCAATACTTTGGGGATCAAGAAACCGTATTTGAATCATCGATCCGAATAACGGAAAAGCTGAGAAAAAATGCTGCTGCAAGAAAAGATAAAACAACCACAGACACAGCAATGACAACCCGCCGCCGATTGTTCCCTGGAGCATGCCTTCAAGAACAAACGGCGCCTGAATCAGCTCTTCCGAAGCGCCCACCAGTTGCATAATTTCGATCTCTTCTTTGCGCGCGAGTAGCGCCAGCCGCACGGTGCTGCCAACAATAAAAAAAGTCGCGACGAAGAGAATACCGCCGAGTACCCACTTAGCCCATTGGACCGCGAGCACGATCAAACTCAACCGCTCGACCCACTCTTGAGGATACTCAACAGCCGCGATTCCCTCAATTTTTTCGAGCCGGCTGGCAAGCTCTTCTACCAACGGCCCGTTGCGATACGGCGCCTTTACGGCAATTTCGAACGAAGCGGGAAGTACATCGATGGGAAGACCTTCGAGAACGGCGGACTGCGCCCCTAGCGCAGTTTGAAAGTCTCTCCATGCTTGCTCCTTAGAAATGTATCGCACATGTTCGACTTCAGGCAAAGACTGAATGCGCTCCAGAATCGACTGACCTTCGTCGCTCGCAACGTGGGTGTCCAAATAGGCATTAATCTGAACCTGATCCCCCCATCCCTTGAGCAGATGCTGCAGGTTTTCTTGCAGCAAAATAAAAACACCGAACACGAACAACGACATGGCCATGGTGCCGGAAGTCAACACGTGATTCCACAGCAACTCCCACAAGCTGTGCCGCACGCGTCGTCCGACAAAGGCGAGCTGCGAGCACTTCAAGATGCCTTCGCCCCCGTGACTCTCTCCAGATCGTCGACTAAACCGCCTTGACGCAGCGAAATGATCCGGCTGCCGTAACGCTTGATCAACTCCAAGTTGTGACTCGCAACAATGAGGGTAGTTCCCGTTTCACGCATTTTCAAAAACACCCGCATGGTTTCCTCGGCCATCACCGGATCGAGATTTCCGGTCGGCTCGTCGGCTAAGACCAGCATCGGATCGTTGATCAAAGCCCGCGCAATGGCCACCCGTTGTTGCTCACCGCCGGAAAGCATCAACGGTTTGGAGTCGTATTTTTCCTTGAGTCCAAGTTCCCTGAGCAAACGATACGCCTTGATATGCGATTCTTTACGAGAGATTCCCACTACTTGAGCCGCTAACGCGACATTTTCCAGCACTGTCAGCCGCGGCAGCAATTTAAATTCTTGAAAAACTAAGCCGATGCGCCGCCGCAGTCGAGCGACTCCTCGTGTGTTCAAGCGCGTCACATTCTGGTTATCGAAGAGAATTTGTCCTTCAGTCGGCTCTTCCTCGCGGAACAGGAGCTTGAGTAACGTGGTTTTGCCCGCGCCGCTTGGACCGGTAAGAAAAACGAATTGACCTCTATCGATCTGAAGGCTGATGTCGACAAGCGCCGGTGAGTTGGACGGATATGTTTTTGTAACATGAAAGAGTTGGATCATGGGGACTGCCAGCGACAAGCAGTTGAATCTATTGCCAACTCGGCGAAAAGCTTGACATGGATTAGGGTGGTTGTTACAGTTGCCAAAGCGTTGAATTTATTAATTTATCTATAAAAGATGTTAACCAAAGTTACAAGCTCTCGGGAGGCAGCGGTGAATATGCAGCAGCAGCCAATCGAAAAGTTTCGGATCGTATTGATTAAACCGTCTAAGTATGACGATGACGGCTATGTCATTCGCTTCTGGAAAGGCGTTCTTCCGAGTAATACGCTTAACGTTCTCCATGGCTTAACTGAGGACGTCAAACAACGACGCGTCTTTGGTGATCTCCCCATTGAAGTCACCACCTTCGACGAAACTGCTGAAAAAATTCCTTTGAAACAAATTATCCACTGGGGACGCGAACCTAACACGCGCCTGCTGGTTTGCATGGTCGGCGTACAGACAAATCAATTTCCCCGCGCTGTGGATATGGCGAGGATACTCAGAGCCGAGGGAATCACGGTCATTATCGGTGGTTTTCACACGAGTGGCACAGTCAATATGTTGGGCGAGCAGGAGCCCGATATTCAGGAACTGTTCCGCGACGGGATTTGTGCCGTCTCTGGCGAGGTCGAAGGCAAGTGGGACATGATCCTAACCGATTTTCTCCACGGCGAACTTCAACCGCTTTATAGCTTCGCCCAGGATCTACAGAGTCTTGTAGACATCGAGGATTCGCCGCTGCCGAAAACCAGCGCGAAAACCATGGAGCACTTCGCTTATCCGAGCTTCGGCACGGCCGACACTTCGCGCGGCTGTCCTTTCGCATGCAGCTTCTGCACCATCATCAACGTTCAGGGGCGCAAGATGCGCGAGCGCAGCCCCGAAAGCATTGCGGCCATGATCCGCAAGAATTACCTCGAACATGGAGTGTCTTTTTATTTCTTTACGGACGACAACTTTGCCCGCAAGAAACTCTGGCGCGAAACTTTCGAAGAAATCATCAAACTTCGTGAGGAAGGTATTGACGCTACCTTTATGATGCAGGTTGACCTCGCGAAGAAGCCGAAGGAATTTGTTAAACTGGCCGCGAAAGCGGGTTGTACTCAGGTTTTTATCGGCATGGAAAGCGTCAACCCGCAAAATCTGCAGGCTGAGGGCAAGAAGCAAAACAAGGTTGAGGAATATCGTGAAATCATACAGGAGTGGCACGCCTCTGGAGTCGTAGTCCACACCGGTTACATCATCGGGCTTCCCTGGGATTCCAAAGAACAAGTGCCGAACGATATTCGTTTTCTGATGGACGAAGTCGGCCCCGATCAGGCGTCTTTCTTCATGTTGACTCCGTTGCCAGGATCGCACGATCACCGTGAGATGAAAAAGCGCGGCGATTGGATGGACCCCGACTTCAATAAGCGCGACTCCTTCCATGCGACGATCAAGCATCCGCTCATGACCGATCAGGAGTGGACCGAATGTTACGAGAATGCTTGGAAAACCTTTTACAGCAAAGAGTACATGATCAAAGTGTTGTCGAGATGGACTGATCATCCAAAAAGCTACTGGAATTTGATGTCGATTTTCTTCTGGTACAAGAACGCGGCTTTGATCGAGAAACAGCATCCGATGGTTGCCGGCTTCTTTCGCCTCAAAGACCGCAAAGCGCGACGACCCGGCTACGCCGTCGATTCGCTGCCCGCCCACGCATGGAAGCGCGCCAAAGAAATTACGAACCTGTTTATCACCTGGGCCAAATTTCTTAAGGAAATGGAAGAAGTTTGGCTGCAAACGAGGAAGAGGAGCGAAACTGAAGAGCGATGGCTGGAACAGATTCAAAAAGTTCAAGCCGACGTTTGGCAGGCTTTACGGATCGGCGAGCTACAGAAGCTCTACAACAATGCCAAAGAAACCCTTCCTGAGCGAGCGCGATCGCTACTCGAACCCCTGGAGGAGCTATCATCGAGAATTCTTTATGATCGAAACGATCTCAACCGTTTCTTAAAGCAGTGGGAAAATCTGCGTCACAAGATCCAGGAATTGCGATTGGGCGAAACCGACGCGGCGCGGCATTGGTTAGATGAGATGCATAACCTCCAAGCCAACATCCGCCTCAGCGACCGCATGCATGAGTGGCAGGAAGCTTATGCCCGGCTGCGGAATTCATTGCCGGCCAAGGGACGCCTAAGTCTGATCAAGTTCGACGCCAACAACAACCGAGTAGTTTATTCCCGCCAGGACTTACAGCGGACCTGGACGCAAACCATCACTCATACGCGCCAAATGAGGTTATGGCAAATTCGACCCTGGCGCTTGACCCGAGCCATGATCAAGGACTTCTCACTG
>JBBDNJ010000334.1:0-10502 GCA_040877705.1 Binatia bacterium
GCTAGGCGGCTCCTGGCTGTTACCGCCGTGGGACTTCTCTCACCACTCTCTCAGTAAGAGTCACCCTATGGATCACGACAGCAATTCATCTGGACACACCAAATATCAGGCTTGACCCTTATTTCTCTTATTTCTCGTTGGTGTGGCTATCACCGTCCTTCTCGATTCTTCATCCTTTACTTTCAACGATACGCTTTAGTTTGGTTTCGAATAGTTCTCCTACCAGCTGTTCGATTTCGACGATTCTAATCCTGGTAAGTTCTTCCAATCTGTGCGCGCGAACTTGCGGCCACATACGCGCACCTTCATACTCACTTGCATACTCACTTGAAACGAAATCCGCATCCATATTCCTATAGACTTCCCACGCTGATTGGAGCTTGCGAAATTGTTCTAACCTCTGGCCCTCAAATTCCCGTTCTGCTGTTTCAATAGCGATGCGCAAGGCCTGTTCAGCGTCCTGATATTTTTGTTCAAAATAGATATTCCTCCCACGTTGGGTATCAGGGATGTCCTTAAACAAAAGTTTAATCATCATAAAAGTTGCCGCGTTCAAAAACGTATCAACGCTCGCGATGTATCGTTCAAGTCTTCTGGGTTGAGGCCTGTCCGCTTTGCAATTCGGGCAAGCATCCGAGGACCAAGCTCCTCATTGTCATGGAAAGCAAACACAAAATCCGGCCAGCCGGGACGGGAAAGGGTGCGATGAGAACCAGTTTGTCGCTTGATGATCCAACCGATACGGAGAAGTGCGGCCAAAACACGTCTGGCACGCGTGCTGGACCACTGGCTCATGCGGCCGCAAATGAGATAGTGACAAGGTCGGGACCGGCTTCTCCGTGTTCGAGGCGGTCCGCCACGACACGAAGGGCAAGCGCTTGAACTTTTGCCTGGGCCTCTTCGGAGGTGTTTCCGTAGGCGAGGGCCCCAGGCAGGTCAATCACTTCTGCGATCCACCGACCGTCTTCCTCTTGCTCAATTTCTAATCGAAACTTCACGTAAACGAACTTTACGCCTTTCCGTAGCACTTGAAAAGCATACTAATAATGCCCGTATATGCTGCGCTCAGCGCGCGCTGTTTACGGCTTCGCTTCAAGGATTAAATTGAACGGTGTCTCCGTCGCCCGGCGGAAACGGGTGAAGCCGCCGCCGAGCACGATTTCCCGCAATCGCGCTTCGCCGGCCTGTGCGCCCAGTGCGGCGCCGACTTCTTGTGAGAGAGATGCTGGCGTGCAGATCAACGTCGAGGCGCTGTAGAAGGCTCGCCCCACGGGATTGAGATTGTCTTCGACGCGGTCGCCGGCGAACGGTTCGACGATCATCCACGTGCCGTCCGGTTTGAGCGCCTCGCGCACGTGCGCGGCGGCGCCTTTGGGATCGCCCATGTCGTGCAGGCAATCGAAAAAAGTTACGAAGTCGTAATCGTTGCCGGGATACTCTTTCGCTTTCGCAACTTCGAAACGCACCCGATCGCCGACGCCGGCATCGGCGGCGCGCTGGCGCGCCAGTTCGATCGATTGCGGATGAAAGTCGAATCCGATGACGGTGGAGTTGGGATAAGCTTGCGCCATTAGAATCGTTGACGCGCCGAGCCCGCAACCTACGTCGGCGACTTTGGCGCCTTGCTTCAACAGGGTGTCGACACCATCCAGCGCGGGAATCCATGAGCTGACTAGATTCGCCGCGTAGCTTGAGCGAAAAAATCTCTCCGTGCCGTGAAACAAACCAACATCATGCTCATGCCATCCCACGCCGGCGCCGGTGCGAAAGGCTTCGGCAATTTTCGGCTCGGCTTTCACCGCCGCCAGAGCGACTTGGAAAGCTCCTGGTAGGAATGCCGGGCTACTCTCATCCGCCAAACCGAAGGCTTGTTCTTCGGTGAGAAAATATTGGTCCTTTGCCGGGTCGTAGCTCACGTAGCCGCCGGCGCTCTGCGAGCCGAGCCACTCGCGCACATAACGCTCCGCCGTCCCGGTGGCTTTGGCAAGGCCGGTGGAATTCATCGGACCAAGCTCCGCCAATTTTTTATAAAGACCCAGCTTGTCGCCGATCAAAACCGCGGCGGCGTGAAACACCGCGCCGAAATCAACCACGCCTCGCCCCAGGAATTCGTTCAGTTTATCGGGATTGATGGCCATTGTGAGACTCCTTTATTGCTTTGTTCAATCGCTTTGCTCCGTTCAACTGGCGCTTGCGCGCCTCAGTTCAAGTCGTTCAAAACGTCCGCAAAGCCCAAAGACGATATAGAATAAGGACGTTTAAACTTAATTGTAGCGGCGATGCCAACGAGATAAAAACATCGGCTCCAGACCGCCTATGATGTAAAGAAAGATTTCTCGCTCCGCTCGAAATGACAATTCGTTTTTGGTCTGCGGCTTTTGCGGCTTTGCGCAAATAATCGTTCTTCGTGTCCTTCGTGCCTTGGTCGTGAAATGTCTTAACCTCTTTGGTCCCGGCAATATCTTTATGAATTAGGCGCCACCCACGCCGTCAGAATCGACGGCGTATCCGTGAGAATCGGCTCCCACGACTCGCCGCGATCGCGCGATACATAGAAGGCGCCAACGCCCCGTTGTTTCGGATCGAAGCCATACCCGCGCGCGCCGTCACCCATGCCGCAGAAGAGAGAATCTGGATCGCTCGGATGCTGCAATAGCACCCAAGGCATGTACGGCATTTCTTTGTCCAATCCCTGGGTCGCAATGCGCCAGTTGTCGCCGCCGTCATCGCTCAACAGAATGTGGCCCTTCGGATCGGCCTTTTCCCTCGACCACACGCCGGGTGATCCTTTGGCGCCGCACACAACCATGCGCGGCGTCGCTCCGGTAATGAATTCCCATTCGTGCGAGTAGCTATGGAGCTCGGTATACGCCCACGGCATACCGTTTTCGACGCGGCGCCAGTGCTTACCGCAATCGTCGCTACGAAAAAATCCTCGCGCAGAAGAAACATAGTAACGGTCTTTACTATCCGGATAATTCTCGATGTAGTGCATGTCGACGTAGGCGATGCCGTCGCTGCGATCTTCCCAGCTCTTGCCGCCATCGCCGCTGTACAAAACGCCGCCATGCTCGAGCAAGACAAACATAAGATCTCGGTCCTCTGGATGGATGAAAACGTGGCGCACGTGCGGAAACTCGATACCGCGCAGACGCGGCGGCACGTCCCACTTTTGTTTCACTTCATCGGAGAAGTCGCGCATGCTGTCGATCGGCTCGAACTTCGTGCCGCCGTCCTCGCTGCGGAAAAGCCGAATCGGGCCGATGCCCATGTAAACCACCCGTTCGTCATGCGGATCGATGGTAAAGGTCCGCACGTCCCCTTCCATGATTTTTTTCCAAGTGCGGCCGCCGTCGTCGGTGCGATAGCCGCCATCGAAGGCCACTGCCGCAAAAACAACCTCCGGCCGCCGCCGGCTGCCGGTCAAGTATTCGAGCGTCTTGCCCCCAAAGAACTCGCCGATCGTGCTCATCGATGCGCCTTGAGGCTGCATCACTTTCAGCCCGCCATTATGCGCGATGTAGTAGCGTAGCAAATCGGCCATAGAACCCCCGTAACAACATTCAGAATCATTGCCGGGGCGACCCCTATGTGATCGCCCCGGATGCCGGGCAGGCATAGGCCTGCCCCTACGCACCATGTCGTTTCAAATTCGTCTGTGCGCCCCGCGCCTTCAGCGCCTCATATACCTTTTCCGCCGTCACCGGCAAATCGGTGATTCTCACGCCGCAGGCATCGGCCACTGCATTGGCCACCGCGGCAGCCGTCGGTGTATTGGCCACCTCGCCAATGGCCAGGCTATTGTAGGGTCCGGGACCGTGGGGCACGTTCTCCATGACCGAAGTTTTGAGCGGCGGGATATCCATGATGTTGGGAATTTTGAATTCGCCGAAATTCGTCGTCAGGATCTTACCATTATCGAACAATATTTCCTCCTGTAATGCGTAGCCAAGACCGAACACGACCCCACCCTCGATTTGCCCCTGATGCATCAGCGGGTTGATCACCTTGCCGGTGGTGTGCGCCGAGACCATTTGCTTCAGTGTCACCTGTCCCGTCTCCGGATCGACGTGCACCTCGGCGATCTGCGCTGACACCGACGCATCGTGCGACTTCTCGGCGCTTTTGTAATAACCCTTCACGCTCACCGGCGAGCCTTTGGCTTTAACCACCTCGGCAAAACTCATCTTGCGTTTCGATTTGCGGTGAATGACTTTCGAATCGGCAAGCTCGAGTTCATCAGCGCCGACGCCGAGCTTAGCCGCCGCGGCCGCAAGCAGTTCTTGCCGCGCTTTCACGCCTGCCTCATAGGACGCGTTGCCATACACCCGGGTAGCGCGGCTGCCGCCGACGCCGCCGTCGCTCGGCACCGTCGAGCTGTCGAGCTGCGCCAGTTCGATCTCGTCCGCCTGCACTCCCAGTTCCTGGCCGACGCATTCGACGATAATCGTCAGAACGCCGGCGCCTTGATCGACGACCGGCGAAGACACCTTCACCTTCCCGTCTTCTTCGATCTTCACGAAGACATTGCCCTCGCCGCCGCTCGGGCTCCACTCGGAAAACGCCAGACCGCGGCCGACATTTTTTGGCTTCGGCTTCTTGTAGCCCGATATCTCGATGGCCTTCTCCAACGCTTCCACGCCTCTGATGTGAGACACGCGGCCACCGATGGGCGTTTCGTCGCCGTCGTACATCATGTTTTTACGTTTGAATTCGGCCGGATCCATGCCGAGCTTGCGCGCCACGATATCCATTTGGCTCTCATTGGCGAAAAAACCTTGCGGATCGCCCGGAGCACGCATGTGACCGCAGGGAATTTTATTCGTATAGACCATTCTTTCTTCGATCAAACAGTTAGCGATCTTGTACGGCCCGGCGCAAGTCGACGCGCCGATCAGGTAACCCGCCGGCTTCATCGATCCGTAGGCGCCGCTGTCGAACACGAAATCGAGATGATGCGCGACGATGGTGCCGTCTTTTTTAACGCCGGTTTTCGCCTTGATGATCGAAGCGTGGCGCGGATTGCCGGCGGTGAGCTCTTCGCCGTAGTCCATGACCATCTTGACCGGCTGGCCGCTCTTCAGCGACAAAAAATAGGCGACGGGAATATCCATAAAACCGCCCTTGCCACCGAAGTCGCCGCCGATATGCATCGGATGAAACACCAGCTTTTCTTTGTCGACACCGGTGCAATTGGCAAGCTGGTTGCGCACTGCGAACGGGGTCTTGCTGCAAGACCAGATTTCCGCGCCGCCGGTCGATTCGGCCTTAATCACACATGCATGCGGCTCGAGATAGGACTGGTGCGTGACCTGAGTCGTGAAGGTGTTTTCGACGATCAGATCGGCCTCTTTAAAGCCGGCTTCGAGGTCACCCTTGCCCCATTTGAGATAGGCGAAGACGTTGCTGACTTTTTCAAGCGGAACCGGCAGGCCTCTGTACGAAAGCAAATCGGGATGCAGGATCGGCGCATCGTCTCCGATCGCCGCCAGCGGATCGAGCACAGGCTCCATCTCGTCATAATCGACTTCGATCAATTCCAACGCTTGGTCCGCCGCTAATCTGGTTTCCGCCGCAACGGCGGCGACTTTTTCACCTATGAATCGCACCAGACCGTCGGCCAGAACCGGATTGTCATAAATGCACCGTCCGATTCGAAGCCCCGCCACGTCTTGCCCGGTGATAACCGCTTTTACCCCCGGCACCTGGCGCGCTTTATCGGTATGGATACTCTTGATGCGCCCGTACGCCATCGGACTGCGCAACACCTTGCCCCATAATATTCCCGGCAAATTTACATCCGCGCTATAAAGCGCTCTTCCCGTAACCTTGAGCTCGCCCTCAACTCGCGGCGTCGGTCTTCCTACCACCTGCATCATTCTCTACCTCCACGAAGCTAAATCTTCGGCACATAGGCCGCTTAATCCAACTCCATTTCTAAACCGGAACACGCCGCGTTGTCCAGCGATACAACACGGCGTCTTGACGTGGCAGCAAGCAAACAAGTTGATTCCATTGATGCGCAACCACCTGGCTCCGCCTCTAAAAAAACGACCCTAGAAAGGAGTGCTAATGCGTTAGTAGATTTCGCGCGGGTGTTTGGGTCGTCAATCCAGAAATTGTTAGCAGGAACACACCAGCGGTTTCGGTTGCACTCAATGAACACATGTGTTACTAACTGATGGATCTATGGATACAACTATTCGAAATATCGATAAAAAAATTTATCGAGCTTTGAAGGCCAAGGCAGCTCTAGCCGGTAAGACAGTCGGCCAAATGGTCAACGAGGCAATCGAAGCGTACCTGGCGCGCCCCGATATGGACAGAAAGCGCGGCTCATTGAATGACCTCAAGCCAGAGGAATATCCCAAAGGAAACGAACGATTGAGTGAGAGAATCGATACAATCATTTATGGGTCTTAGATTTGTTTGTCGATGATTGTCCTCGACTCCAGCTTTCTCATCGCCTACCACAATACGCGCGACGTTCATCACGCTGCCGCTGAACCCACTATGGAAGAAATCGTGTCCGGCAAGTGGGGCCAGGCAATGTTGTTGGAATACGTTTTTTTGGAAGTTGTAACCGTACTACTCTCGCGCCGCGGGATCGCGGTTGCATCAAACGTGGCGTCGATCATCTTGCATGCGCGTGAGCTTGAGTTTGTTCCCTGCTCGGATCTTTTTCTTGACGCTTTTGAAACATTTCGCAATCAACATGACACGAAGTTGAGTTTTACCGACTCTGCAATCGTTACGGCCGTTCGTCGGGAAACAGATGGTGTCGTAGCGACCTTTGATCGTGAATTCGACCGGGTTGCAGGTATAACAATCGTGCCTGTCGCTAAGTAACTCTCGACTTGGCGGTGAAATAATTCAGATTCACGAAACCACGAAGGAAGCCTACGCCTATCAGCTCGACGACTCCGGCGTCTCCGTGCCCGCAGAAGTGCGACGGGTATGAGAGTGATTACTTTGCTCCCGCTTTCTTGCCGCGCGAAGAAAGGCTTAATAGAAGAGCGTCATCGACCCTCTTCCAGTGTGATTGAAGGGGTCGTGTGATTGATTATTGGCGTTGATCGGTTGCAGGGAAAGAACGAAGTCAATGACGAATATTGGATTTGAAATAGTTGTTATCGTCTTATTAATCATCGCTAACGGCCTTTTCGCCATGTCCGAAATTGCCATTGTGGCCGCACGTAAATCACGGCTCAAAGAGTGGGCCGAAAAAGGTGACGCAAAGGCCAAAGCAGCTCTGGAGCTTGCCACTGAGCCTAACCAGTTTTTCTCCACCGTTCAGATTGGCATTACACTGGTGGGTATTCTCGCCGGTGCCTTCGGGGGTAGGACTCTTGCCACCAAGCTTTCCACATACCTAACCGGCATCCCCGCCCTTCACCCTTACAGCGGAGCGATCGCCTTGGGTACGGTCGTCATCTGCATTACCTATCTTTCGGTGGTCATCGGAGAATTGGTGCCGAAGCGAATTGCTTTAGGTCATGCTGAGAAAATCGCGACATTCATGGCTGGGCCGATGCGCATGTTATCAAAATTCTCCTCTCCGGTGGTTTGGCTTTTAACCGCTTCAACTGACGCCATCTTCAGACTAACCGGCAATCGCCCCGCGCAGGAAGCTCCGATCACAGAAGAAGAAATTAAGACATTGATTCAACAGGGCACGGCGGCAGGTGTTTTCGAGGAGACCGAACAAGACATGATTGAAGCCGTTATTGACTTAGGAGATAAAAGCGCGCGTACGCTGATGACTCCGCGCACGCAGATCGTCTGGCTGGACGTGAATGACTCTATCGATACGATGCGCCGGAAGATTTCGGAGAGCGGCCATTCCCGCTTTCCCGTAGGCAACGGCAGCCTTGAGAACGTCGTCGGGGTGACCCAAGCAAAAAGTCTGTTGTCCAGCGCATTTGAAAACAAAACGATCGACCTCGCCTCATCCTTGCAACAGCCGGTGTTCGTACCGCGAACGATGACTGCTTTGCAGGTGCTCGATTATATTAAACAGTCTCGTAGTCACCTTGTGCTGGTAGTCGACGAGTATGGAGGCATCGAAGGACTGCTCACCCACCACGACGTCTTGGAAGCCATTGCGGGAGCTATGCCATTTGGCGAAAAAGGTGAGGAATCCAGGGCTGTGCAAAGACCGGACGGTTCATGGCTTTTAGATGGAATGATTGCCATAGACGAGTTCAAGGAGATATTTCACCTGGAGAGTTTGCCCGGTGAAAAACATGACGCTTATCAAACATTGGGCGGATTTGTCTTTACACAGATGGGCCGCGTCCCATCTGTATCCGAGCATTTCGAGTGGAAGAATTTACGCTTTGAGATTGTCGATATGGACGGTAAAAGGATCGACAAAGTGCTTGTATCGTCTATCCCAAACAATACGTCCAACGCGCCTACAGCTTAGCATGGACAAAGGCTTGGCCCGTCCATCCGAGCGGGTCCTGACTCGGTACTTTTCGACGACCCTTCTTCAATGGCGCGAGGAGGAAGCCCGGTCAGCAATATAACGCACATCCTCTTTCGTCTTTTGCAATGCAGACTCGGGAATTGTCTTAACCTCGCTAACCTTGCGCTTGCCGATCACAACGAAGATTCCGCCCACTATACAGTACACCAGACCAACGATTCCGAGACTACCCCACAGCGGCACAGTCGTGTAAGTCGTCAAAAGAAACACCAGCATGAGCGAAAGAAACACAAAGCCCAAAGCCAGCATAAATCCACCAATGCCCAGGGAAACCCCGGCCTTAACTCCTTTGCTGACTTCGTGCTTGACCTCGAGCTTGGCCGCAGCCAGTTCTTTTGTGATTAAAGTCTGCGCGTCTTGTAGAATTCCTGTAACGAGTTGACCTATTGATTTTTTATGATCGGTTCGATCAGAAATTTCGATTCGTTCCATATGTTTTCTCCTTATTACCGGGTGCAAAGCGCAACATTTATGCCAAAAAACCACCGCTGGGTTTCCGGGAATCTATTCATGATAACTCACACTATCAGCCACGAGTGATCTCGCAAATGCATGCGGCAACAGGAACGAGCAATGCAAGTTGCCGGAGAAACTGGTTTAAGAACAATCGCCATTGTCGTTAGTTTGGGAAAATAATCAGGGCTCTTGTTGCATTATTGAAACAGATATTATTTCCGGCGCGCCTATGCGCATAGTAGGATCGGTGCCCGCCGGTGGCGGGACCGATTGCCGCGGATCTCACGAAACTGATATCGTTTGTTTATTGAGACATGCAGCGAACTTTAAAACAGCGGCGATAGACCTTGCGCGGTACGGCTCACGTCCCGAGAGACGCCGTAATCAACGATTGGAGAAGCAATCATGTGGTACATCGTCCTTTCGCAGTCATTACCCGACAAAGAGGAAAGCAAACAAACCCATTACGAAGAGCACCGGCAGTGGTTGGATGATCAACACCGGGCAGGACGGCTCCTTTTCTCCGGCCCCACTACCGATGGCGCGTATGGGATCTATGTCATGCTAGCCCGCAGTCTCAGCGAAGCCGAATCCATTGCAGCACAAGATCCACACCATATTCGAGGAATTCGCAAGATGGAGGTAAGGGAATGGCGGGTCCATCGGGCGTTTCGATTAGACGGACCGTCGATTGTCGACTTGGAGCGCATCGCCGCAAAAGAATAGCAATCGCCGGCATTAAAAGGCGCCGTCAGATCAAAAACTATCGAGTGTCGTATCTCTGAACTCAAGCGGCGGATGCGAGCTCCTCGGGAGGCAGCTGCTGTGACTGATCATACGCTTTGGCAGGCACCGGTCTTAAATCCCAAATGAGCCCGAGCGATGACATCAGTTTCAACACGTAGTAGGTCAAATCGATTTCCCACCAATAAAACCCCTGTCGAGTAGAGCTCATGAATTTATGATGGTTATTATGCCAACCTTCGCCAAGGGTTATGAGCGCGAGGACGAAGTTGTTGCGGCTATCGTCGGCGGTGTCGTAACGCCGCCGGCCGAATAAATGAGCAACCGAATTGATGCTTGCGGTGGCGTGAAACAGCGCCGTGGTGCTGACAAAGAATCCCCAGATGACCATTTGCCATCCGGTAACCTCAAGAGACGGCGCAGCAGATTCGAGCAATCGCCCGCAAAGGTACAGCACCACTGCTAAGCTCACGGGAACGACAACGTCATAGCGGTTCAACCACACCAACTCGGGAAAACGGGCAAAGTCGTGTATGCGGCGGTAATCAGTCGTGTAATGCCGGCCGGTCATAAACCACCCCACGTGCGAACGCCAAAAACCATGGCGAATCGGCGAGTGAGGGTCAGGTTGCCTATCGGAATATTTGTGATGATCGCGATGATGCGCCGCCCACCAAAGTGGTCCGCGTTGCGCCGAGGCGGCGCCGAGGACGGCGAAGCTAAACTGCATCCAGCGCGACGTGCGGTAAGTTCGATGCGAAAAGTAACGATGATAAATCCCCGTGATTGCGAACATTCGCACCAGATACAG
>JBBDNJ010000335.1:0-10415 GCA_040877705.1 Binatia bacterium
AGGGCGGGGAGAGCGAAAGCTCTTCCCGACCCCTATCGGGAATAAGAGTCGACTTCCAGTCGACAAATCTAGAACCCTTCGGCTTGGAGCCGAAGGTCGTTCAGTTCATTCCGGAATGACCCGCATGTGCATTGCTCAATGAGCATGTTAGGCTGGCTATTAATGCCGCCGGAAATCAAAACTACGCCAGGGAACTTGCCGCGTTTTTGGGACCGCAGCGTACTATTTTTTTGCAACATGCATTCCATTTTTTACGACAACCAAGAGGAAACCGATGATCTCCTCAGTCAGATTTACGGCGCCCACTCCTATGGCAGCCGAGTGGTTTCCATCCTGAATTTGCTTTTCCACCGAGGGCCGAACAAGATTCTGCTCGAAGCAGCTCCGGAACCCAATCTGTTGGATTATCTTTCCGGCGATCTCCGGTTGTCTCTGCCCAGTTTTGACGTTTTAGATCACCGCGGATATCAAGATCTCGTCTCAACGCTGCAGGCAAAAGGTAGTTCCGAGATCGATCCCTCCGTTGAAGCTTTGAGAAATCATCCGGCATCATGGGTCGATGGCTTTGTCACGGATCGAATTCTCGTGCAAGTCGCGACCCGCTTGCAGAAGCGGACTATCAGCACGTTCGAAGGAAGCAAAAACGGAAATAATAAATACCTGCTCTACCTGCACCAGGTGGAACAAGGATTGCCGGTCTTCGAAACCTTTCTGGCAGCGAATCCCGCAGAGGTCCCGTCGTGTCTCGATCGTTTGAATGCCTTGGGATATCGAAAGGCAGTCATAAAGGCGCAGATCGGCGCCTCCGGTTACGGCATGGTCAAGGTAGAGACCCGAGTTTCCCGCCCCCAAGCCATGCCTGATTATCTTTTCTTTGAAGGCCCCTGCATGGTGCAAGGTTGGCTCGATCAGGAAACCAAGGGTGTTGATACCATCGGCTCTCCGAGCATTCAGATGTTTTTAAATGACGACACGGTTTTCATGTTCGACTGGACCGAACAAATTCTCAGCGCCGAGAGCGTCCATGAGGGCAATATGTCCCCGCCTCCGTACATTCCCCGCTATCCTGAGCTGGCGCAGGAGCTGTTTCGGCAGGGCGCGATTGCCGGAGAATGGCTGCACGCTCAGGGTTATCGCGGCACGGCCAGCACGGACTTTCTGGTGATCGGAAAAGAAGGACGTGCTCAGGTCATCATTTGCGAGATCAATGCGCGCGTCACGGGCGCGACCTACCCGTCACTATTGGCGCGGCAGTTCATGCCCGACGGGTGTTGGAGCATGAGGAACATTCAGTTCCGCAAATCGGTTGACGGCGATCAGCTCCTCTCACTCATGGATCGCGCGGCGGTACTCTATCGGCCGGGAAAAGACAACGGCATCATCCCGTTTAATTTCAACACGGATAACGAAGGTAAAGTCATCAAAGGGCAGTTTCTCTGTCTGGGAGAAAACCACGAAACGTGCAACCGGCTTCTCGCCAAAGCTTGGACCGAGTTGCCGGTGGAATGGGGCTATGACAGAGACTAGAGACACGGGCGAAGCGCTGCGAAGGCGGCTGATCGAACTCACTCGCGATCTCGTGATCATTCCGAGCACGCATGATCGTCCCGAGGACATAGACCGCTGCATGGAGTTCGTCATCAATCACGTAGAGCTGCCGAACGCCGTCACGATTCATCGCTTTCGCGAAGAGGGGATTCCCTCTACCGTAATTCTGCCGCGCAATATTGCGGCACCCGAGGTTATGCTTCTCGCCCATCTTGACGTGGTCGCCCGTCCGCACGGCACGGAGTACCGGTCGTCGGTTAAGGACGGAAAGATTTACGGGCCGGGCAGCGGCGATATGAAGGGCGAACTGGCAATACTGCTCGAGATCTTCCGCGACTTTCACGAACGCTATCCCGGCCTATCACTCGGCATCGCCGTCACCTCCGATGAGGAAAACGGCGGCAACCACGGCACGCGCTTTCTTTTCGAAAAAGTCGGCATCCGCTGCGGAGTGGCGATCCTACCCGACTCGGGATCCCTCAACGAAATCGCCGTCGAAGAAAAAGGGATTGTTCACTTAAAGCTCAAGGCCCGTGGATCGTCAGGCCACGCTTCCCGGCCGTGGCTGGCAGACAATCCGATGGAACGAATGGTGATCACCTTGAACCGAGCGCGAAATTATTTCGACAGCATGAAAAATGGCGACGGGCATTGGCACCCTACTTTTGCAGTCACCGTGGTACAAACCGAAAATCACGTTGCGAACCGGATACCGTCTTTTGCCGAAGCAGTCTGCGACATCCGCTTCCCCCCTCCCTATACGTCGGTGGACATGATCGCAGCCGTGAAGCAATTCACTGATGACCGCATGGAACTGGAAGCATTGATCCGCGCGGAACCGACCCAAGTTTCACCCGATCCCCTGTTTCTTTCAGCAACCGAGGAAATCACCGCAAAACCGGTGCAACTGATACGCGAGCACGGCGGCAGCGACGCCCGCTTCATCTGCGGGTACGGCATACCGGTAATCATGTCCAGACCGCGGGTAGGCAATCTACACGCCGAGAACGAGTGGATAGACATCGCCTCGATGGCAACGCTTTACCGCATTTACGAACGTTACTTGGAAACAAAGCTCAGATCCGGCGATCAGTTAGTCACCTCGCCCTGAGATCAATTCGTCCTCAATGCTGGCGCTTTTCTGAAACGCGGCAGCGGAAAAAAACCGTAACCCTCAGTGCGCCTTGCAAGTCCAGGCGCCACCACCCCAATTGTCCACGCCACCGATAATCATATCGCGCGCATCGAGGGTTAAAGCCGCATTGGCCGCCGACAGCGGCGCACCTGGATAGCTCAGGAGTCTAATCTCCTGATAGGGACCGACCACCCGTTGGACCGGCGGCAGTTCGAGCCAACGATCGCGGCTCCCCGTGCTCACCACCGCGGTGGCCTCAGCGACGTAATAAAGCGGCGGCGAGTCGACACCGTCTTTGCCTCCGTATTCATAGGTCACCAGAACCGTTTGGATGCCGAACTTTTCACAGGCGCGAATCGTCAGCATCAAATCGATGAAGGCATTCCCGGAACCGATCCAGGTGATCAGCACGGCATCGGCGCCGAGGCCATGGGCCAGTTGCGCCGTATTGTGGGCGATCACTTCCTTCCCATGATGGGTATCATAGGAAATCCGTTCGAGGATCATGCCGACAAAATTCAGCCGTCCGGCGGCATGTTCCCGCTGCAGACCCAGAGCCAGGGGATGATTCTGCCAGTCCCAGGTGGTCGGATAATAGCCAATCCCGCGGGTCGTATTCGGAGTGATGGCGCCGTCGAGAAACTCGTTGGGATGCACCAGCGTCGCCAGCGAATCGCGAATCGGTAAGCCGTAATAGCTCACGCCGGAATGCGGATTGGGGCTATCGGTAAGACAGCCCTGGATAAGCAGGACATTCGGCAAATCCGGTTCCGAATTGCCGAGATCGAAGACCTGCGAGTGTTCGGAATCCAGGCCGATCGTTGTCTCCGCCAGTTGCTTTGCCGTTTCCAAGGCCGCTCGTTGGATGATCGTGTGAACGGTTAATTCGGAGAGCCCCTGGGCCAGTCGCGGCGCCGAGCAGCCCGGGAAATACCTGGCCGCTGCCGCTTGTCTTCACGCGCGGCTCGATGACGTCGCGAATGCCGGTGATTCTGACCTTGTCGCCGGGCGAAACGACATCGAGCCAGGCCGCTTCGATACGTTTCTCCTGCAAGATAGAATCCTCGATCCCCTGCCGATCCACCGTCAGCCGGCCGGAAGCATAACCGGATCGAGCGCCAAGCTTTATCTCCGCGACGGGAAATTCGATCATTTCAAGGCGCATGGTATTCACTCCGCTCACGCGCTCACGACGATCTTAGGGGTAAAGATCGTTGACGTATCGACCTTGGTTTCCAGCGCCTTTAGGGCCGTCGCTACGATCTCGCGGCGCAACTGTCCGTCCAACTCCGCCGGCAAACTGGGATCGCCGCAGGGATGCGGAATCGCGACGGCTTTAACAATCCGGCTTGCGCCCACTTGCTCCGCCACGGGAAACATCGCGCTGATCATTGCCACCGGAAGCCCTGCTCTCTCTAACTCTTTACTCATCACAGCGCCGCTGCGACTGCAGGTCCCTCAGGTCGCGACCAGCAACACGCCCTCCACCCCTTCTCCGTGGAGCTCAGCCGCAATCTCCTGACCCACTCGCCGCATCACCGTGGGCGAGCCCTGGTTGCCGGGGATCGCATAGTAGGCGGGGTAGAGTTTGCCCGGCCCGATTTTGCCTTCGGCCTCCAAGGTTCTTAGGGCATCGAGCGGCATACCGTAATGCGGATTCTGATTCATGAGTGCGACGTTATAACCGCCATGCACCGCTTCCCATTTGCCTGGCTCCAGCGCTTTTAATTCGGCGAAATTGTACTTGCGCCAAAACGTGTTGCGATAGGTTTTAAATCCATCGGGATTGCCCCATGGCACCACGCCGCCGGTGCAAATGAGCGCTAATTTGGCGGTAGCCGCGTCCGCCAGCGGCGCCGCCGGCTGAATCTTGTCCCAAACTTCCATCGGCACTTCGCTGACGAAAGGTTGGCCGCCCATCTTGGCGAGCAACATATCGATGGCGCGGTCAACGCCGGAACGGTCGGTGCGCTCAAGACGCCGGATACCGCGCCCAATGTATCCTTCCGCAGCGGCGGGCCCGATCGGCTCTCCATTCGCCAGCCGGCAAGCGAAGGACGCCAGCGCCGCCAAAGCTTGCGCCATTCTCGCTGCCGTTTCGGCCGTCGGCAGTAGAAAGACTTTCTCATTGTGATAATCCCGATACAGGCCGGCTCCGGGATTTTCCGGTCCCATTGCCGTCACGCACGATATCCCCAGCCGTTCGGCGATTATCTGACAGATCTCCGCGCAGGCAAGTCCATAACGTCCGGCATTGAATGCCGGACCGGCGACGACCACATCGGGAGATCGCCTTGCCAGTTCGTCGACGATGGTCGCCGTCGCCTCGTCTTTATGCTGGTGAAAATAATTATCGCCGAAGTATATCGTCGCCAGGACCTTGCCTCGATCGGCCAATTGCGCCTGCAGCCCGCGCGCCGCACCCGCGCTCCCCTCCAAGACGGCGACCGGCACGTCTGCTTTATCTTCGCCGCCGATGCCGGCGAAAAACTGGTTCACCACATGAACAATCTTGAACATGGATTTTCCTCCTTAACCAACCAACAACCCGATACCCGCAGCGCGATTTTGCAACAATCGCTGTCAAACTCGGATTATTCCTTTTCCGACTTTCGCGCAATACGCGATAACACTATCCATACAGCATACCCGCGGCGTATTGCCAGATGTCCGGCCCATCGATGCGCCATTCAAGAGGGCTCGATATTTTCAACCGGCAACGGCACTTCCTGCACCGAGTCGTACACACTGCGCATGCTATAGGCTCTGGCGCCGCGCTTCGATGTGATCACTCGGTGAATCTCAGTGCCCTTGTAGTGAATCCCGGTCCAGTCCTCGATGGCCACACCGGCGGCGATCTCGCCACTTGCGAGAAGCCGGTGATAGGCCGGACGGCGCTGCGGCTCGCCATCGTAGTGCGGGCAACAACTGCCGGGTAAAAAGCCGAGACAGTCGAGGGGCCGCAGGCCATCGGCAAAAGAATCCGTCAGTCCCTGCTCGAACCAACAGATCGCTCCCGCGCTCACGCCCGTAAGAACGATTCCCGATTCCCAGGCCTCGCGCAGCCATTCCGGCACTCCCCAGTCGCGCCAGACGGCCAGCAAACTTTTGGTATTGCCGCCGCCGACATAGATCACGTCCTGGCTGAGCAAATACGAGCGGAGATCAGGTGTCCTCTTAAAAAACGTCAGCACCGATGGCCGGCAGTTGAGTTTTAGGAACGCCGAGTAGAAACTCGCGACATAATGGTCGGGCTCGCCGCTCGCCGCCGGCACAAATGCCACACGGGGTTCGGCCACGCCGGTTTGCTGAAGGACATACCGCTCGAGTGCAAGATTCTCCGGATCCCGGTAAAATCCACCGCCGCCGATGGGGATGATCTGTTTTGGTTTGTCTGGCACGTGTTCCTCCAAACTAGAATGTGATCTTGACCAACGGCATCAGACGCACTGATCCCCTTTTTTCTCAAATCACATAGTGCAACCCATTGCGATTGGGAAAAGATTTGCACAAACTTCGTCGATTTTGTTACGGCACGGATGGCCTTCATGCTTGAGATGGGCCGGCGAAGGCTGGTCTTCGCGCAAGAATGCCGGCGGCGGAAAAATACCGGGTCGATTCCGACCGGTGCGAAAGTCTCGATCAGCCGCAGGGATAAAAGGACGGACCAAACTTGCAACTGAGTTGCTCGTTTTTCACCAGCAGACGCTCGCGACCGCTCATGTACGTGCCGGCTAGGGGCGAACTACTTCCACCGAGCAGCTTGCCTCGGCGCTTACGGTGGAGGAAACGCTGCCAAGAAGAAACCGTTCGATTCCGCTCAGCCCGCGTGCGCCGATAAAAATACAGTCGGCTTTCCAATCTGACGCTGCATCCAAAAGGCCTTGCCTCGGATCGCCTGTTACGATTGCGGAGGAGATCTTTAGACCTGCGCTTTCTAGCTTCTCAGTCGCGGCTTTCATCATCCGCTCAACCCAGGCCCGATCATTATGGGAGTCTTCGGCGCTGGACCATCGGGCCAGACGCGGGATGAAACGCGGCGTCAGGAAGACAAGCCGCTTCTCCAGTATTGTCATCAAACGAGCTTCGCTTCCGGCGGGCCACTGGCGCTGAGTTACCGCGTCTATCGCTAATTCGGCATCGGGCGATCCATCGACGCCTATAAGTATACGAACCGCGGGGTCTGCAAGATTGGGCGAACGGCGCCCCACCCGTACCGAGCGGTTGCAAGCGCCGACGACTTTTCGTGATATGCTGCCCAACTGCATCCGGTCCATGTGGGAGTGTTTTCCCGCACCGACGACCACCAAGTCAGCGCCCCATTCTTCTGCTTTCGAAATTATCCCCCAGCCGGGCCAGTTGATATCTGTCTCGGCGCGCACGGTCCATGATGGAAAGATCTCCTGAAGCCACGCGACGCCGCGACGCGCGAGTGTCTCGGCCTCTTCGCGCGCTTTCATAGCTCTGACTCGCATTTCTTCAGTCCTTTGAAGAATTTTAACGTCAAGCGGCGAAGAGCCGGGTACTGCGTCCGCAGGAGGCGGATAGAACCAAACATCGGCGACCGTAAGCACGATGGCTTCGGTCTCTTGCGGCAGACCGGCACGTCGCAAATCCTCAACCGCTGCATCCGTGTGTTCGGAACCATCATAGGCAATTAACAGTTTTGCGGGTTTGTTCATGAGGAGTCTCCTTTAAAGCAGCGCATTTGTTGATGTCATGTCTGACGCTATAACTTTAAACGGATCGTTCTTCAACACACATCAGATGCCCCAGCAACATGTTCTGAGGCCGTAGTATGAATCAATTTCATTGGCATCAAACAGGCGGAGCCAAGCGGTGATTTTGCCGTCGACTCTCTTAAGCTGATAAGAAACTTCTTCACGAAGTCATCGCGATGAATCTCACAAGCGGAATTTGACGGCTCGTGCGTTGCTGGTAGGCATCGAACTGCGGGTATAACTTCACCAATCGCCGCCAGATCTGTTTTTTCTCCTCAACCAATACCTCCTGCGCGACAACCCGCCGCCGCTCGCCTTTGATCATCACTTCAGCCTCCGGGCAGGACTGCAGGTTGAGATACCAGGAGGGATGCACATCATTTCCGCCAAACGAAGCCACTGCGATGAGATCGGCTCCCTCTTCGAGATAGAGTACCGGCGTTCTTCGCTTGCGCCCGGTCTTGCGGCCCCTGGTTGTAAGCATCAGAAAAGGCGCCGGGCCGATGGCATCGACAAATCTCCCGCCCGTGAGTCTCCACAGCCACGCATGAAGGCGTCCGATGAGACGAATCGTACGCGGCTTCAATCGTTCCATCTCCGTCGTATCAAATGATTAAGATGCCGCTCAGCATAGAGCCAGGACGATGCGCCGGCGCCGACCGCTGGCGCTTGACCGTGACAGTCGCGGGAATAGAAGATGCCGATGACAAGGCTGCTGCGACAGATCCACGACCCCTTTGGCCAGGCGTCTGACGGCTACTTGAGAACCTCCTTCAGCCTGGCGATCAAGGGCGCTTCCAGCTTAAAAATGTCTTTAACGTTCTTGTCCAGCTCTGCCCCGCCGGTGGGGTTGATGTTCAGATTGCCTTTCTTGGCTTCGGCGAGAAAAGCAGTATCTTTCATCGTATCTGCAAAAGCCCGGCGTAAAATCTGTACTCTATTCTTGGGTGTCCCGGGAGGTAGAACGAAGGGTCGGGCCGTGGGACTCAAGCTGTGAGCGCCAACCTCTATAAGTCTCCGCGACTCGGGGGTCTTGGCAAATTCGACATCTAACGGGACGTTGGGGAGGTCTGGATGCCGTTTGGAAGTGCTTTGCAGAACGACGATGACGTTTCCCGACTGGAGTTCCTGAGTCCAGGTGGATTTAAACGACTCCCAGGCATTGTTGAGTCCGTGAATTTCCCCGCTGTTGAAGGCGAGCCGGACATCGGCAGTACCTTTGTACCCATCCACTACCTGCGCGGGAAGGTCTATGGCAGCCATCAGAATGCGCGGGATGTCGGATGTGGCGGTGCCCGGCGCGATGCCACCGAGTTTCACCGGGGTCTTGGCAGCGAGCCACTGCTGCATGTTTGTGATACCGCTTGCCTTGGATAGTGCCGTCACATAATGGTCTTGCGTGGGTACGCCGATATATTCAAACTTGCGCGCGTCAAACTCAATTCCCGGTTTTTCCAAGAGCTGCTGGATAAATAGACCACCAATGAAATGTCCGATCGTGAGACCATCGGGTTTGGCTGCTTTGTAAAGGTAATTGGCTGAAACGAGACTACCAGCGCCGGTCATGTTTTCCACGATGATATTAGGATTTCCAGGGATGTGCCGGGCAATGTGGCGGGAGATCAGACGTGCATAAGTATCATAGCCGCCTCCGGCCGAGAAGCCGACGACGATTCTAATCGTCTTACCCTTGTAGAATGTTTCTTGCGCGCCGGCTTGACCTCCGCACAACCCAATGAGTAGCGCCAAAATCAAAAGTGCCTTTCCCCTCATAATACCCCTCCTGTCATAGTTCTTGCGCAGGTTAAGCTTTTTATTGGAGAGACGGATATCGTGTCAAGGGCAATTTAAGGGTGGAATAAAGAACAGGTACACCCACGTGCTGTCCCCGCTGACGAAACCGCACCTGCCCAACCAAGGCATACGGCTTACGATGATCTTTAAGATATGCGAGCGCACGGTACGGAGCTGGACCGAGATAGCGGACACACCCCACTCTCTATTCCGCCGCCAGTGGCAAGATTGATAAGAACGATAGGCCAGGCCTTACACAACAGCAGAATCAGGTCTTTACTTTTGCTCTATTAGTCGCCATGAGTATTCGGCTGATCGTCGAATAGTGTAGTTTCAAGAAACTTGCCAAAGCCATTTGGCTATAACCATAATCATTGACAGCTTTGGCAATGAGTGGGTCTCTCGATGTCTTGCCGCGGCTCCTCTGTGAAAATAGCTTCGCCAACGTCGGTCGCCCGACGAACCTTTGTCCCTTCGGTATCTCTCGGACCTGTTGCTTTTCGGTCACCCAATGGCGCAGCCCCTCGGCGAAGCCTTCTGCTCCCAACAAACTTTGCGCTTCAAGATTGTCCCAAATCGAGGGACTGTCGATCCCGGCTTGAACGAACTCAGAATATTTTCCCTGTGCGATAGGCTTGCGCTGGCCGAAATGACTTAGAATTTCGTCCACCGTGAGACAACCGTGAGGCTGGACCATGCCTGCCGTTGCTCGGTAACTACTCCATTTCCATTGCCGCGGGTGGCTGATCGTCTTGGCTCTTACCGGATTGAGCACTACGTAACGGCAGACCTCCAGAAAATGGCTGTCCTTCTGAACGAGGATGCCTTTAAACCGCCCCTGAAAGAGATGACCTACCCGGCGGTGTCGTTTATTAAATGTCTGGGTATAGACGCCATTGAGCTGCCTCATTCCCTTGGACAAGTTCCCATCCGGTGTTTCAATCACCAGGTGACAGTGGTTATTCATCAGGCAATAGGCATGGCAAATCCAGTGGAGACGCTCTGTAACATGAGCAAGGGTGTTGAGAAACAGTTCCCGGTCGCTATCGTTCTTGAAGATCGCTTTGCGATCATTGCCACGGCAGGTGACATGGTAAAGCGCGCCGTCATATTCGATTCGTAAGGGCCGTGCCATGATTTGTAACCGTATTGCATATTGGCGAAATAGTGTAGCAACTGTCTTCAAAGTCAAGTGGTATGAAACGAGAAAGTTTCAG
>JBBDNJ010000336.1:0-10403 GCA_040877705.1 Binatia bacterium
ATAGGCCCAAAAAAAGGACCAGTCAATTCCTACCCATAAATTTGTCGCACACCCCCTCACGCATATAGTAAAGTAGATACGCCGGACGCCTTGGGGGAGGTAGCAGCGGCTCGAATTACCAGGAATACAGCACGGATTATCAGGGCAATTGCACAATTTTTGGCTGAAACATCATGCCTACCTGGATCAGATATTTGCTCTTTCAAATACCGGGGTGGCTCATCGCCGCGATGGTGTTGTGGGTTGCTCGGCACTGGGAAATCATTTCGCTATCCTTCGCGCTGATTTGCTTCTTTGTATTGATGCTGAAGGACTGGGTTCTCTATCCGTGGCTCAAAACGGCGTACGGGATGGCTGCCCCGACCGACTCAAAGGCGCTTATAGGAAGCAGAGGCGTGGCCGAGAGCGATGTGGCTCCGGAAGGGTTTGTCCGTGTCCGCGGCGAGCTCTGGCAAGCGGTTGCTACCCCATTCGATTTAACGATAGCCGCCGGGAGCAAAGTGGAAATCGCCGACGCTGACGGTATGAAAATCTTTGTTCGGCCAATCAGTGTCGACCGTTAGCAACGGTAAAATGGGCGGGTTGGAAACCTCCTCGCGCTTCAAAATGCGTCTCTGATCCGGTCTTGTTACGCCCGGAACCAGTACGACGACAGATCTAAATAGCACTTCTCGCGCACTAGCCCAATGTATTTGCAACTACTTAAAATAACCTTCCTTGACTAATTGATCGACAATGCTGGTGTCGATGAACGAGGCAGGGTCGGCCTTAGCGGCGCTGGGAGTAGTGCTGGTAATGGCTAGAAGGGTGTTTTTGATGGATTCCGCTTTCGGTCTGGGATTTTTGTCGGCCCATTTGGCAAACGCCTGATACGCGTATTCCGTGTCCTCGCGGTTGCTGCCGAGAAATTCCATTAAATACGACACCGTTTTGGCTTTTTGATTGAAGTAAATCTTCATCGCATCGGCCAATGCTCTCTCGAAGCGAAGCAGCGCTGCTCGATTGCTTGCGACGTAAGACTTCAGCACCCATTCGCCGTTCTGCTGCCAATGGATTCCCAACTCCGGCAGCGCGAACAACGTGTGGAAGCCGCGCTTTTCGCCCATGCGATCATAGGGCGGCGGAAGAACCGAAAACTGCACGTCACCTCTTTCGATCTGGGCGATGACGTTGGCCCAGTCGGGACGGGGCATCTGCACCAGCTTCACATCTTTCTCCGGGTCCAACCCCAGTTTCGACAAGCCGAATCGTAAGGCCACATCCGGCGCCGATCCGAACGTCGCTCCCACTTGACCTGTTTTACCTTTCAAGTCTTGGACCTTGGCAATCTCCTTTCGTGCGACGACCATGTAGGGAAAGACGTTGACCCAAGAGGAAATTACCACAAACGGGGGAGAGCCGGCGAGGGTAGCATTGGTGAAGGCTGGGCCCGCTCCCAAAGTCAGCTGAATGCTGCCGCCGAGCATGGCCTGCACCGCTGCGGTGGTCGTTGTGGCGACGATGTTCACGTCGAGCCCATGCTTGGCGAAGAGATTTTCTTTCTGTGCGATGAAATAGAGACTGGTTCCTGGATTTACTCCCGCCTGGGCGACAGCCATTTTAATAGGCTGTGCGCGGCTAGTGGTGGCGAAAGCCGAAAGTAGCAGGATTGTGCCGACAAAAAGCTTGATCATTAGACTTCCTCCTCCTAGCGATCGGCATTGTTCCACCGTGCGCTAAAAAATGTCAATCAGATTTTTTATTATGCAACCGATACCGGCATCGTTCCCGGTCGGGTGAGTCTCCTGGCCGTTGCAACGTCTTCCTTGACCTCGCTCCCTTGCATTGATATGCCAGCAATCATGTTGATCCTGAGCAACGAAGAAATCGAGTCGTTTCTATCTATCGACAAATGCATCGGCGCCTTGGAGAAGGCATACAAAAGCTGGGACGAGGGAAAGGCGATTAACCGACCGCGCACGGATTTGGTCATGCCGTCTTCGACCGAGGCCGGCGTTTATGCCTTCAAATCGATGGAGGCGGGGCTATACGATCCTCCCATCGTGGCCATGCGCATCAATTCCGACATTATTCGATGGCAACAGCAGGGCAGTCGAGTGATCAAAACCAAGGTGCCCGCGGCTCCGGGAAATAAGTATGTGGGTCTGGTGATGTTGTTCTCAACGGCGAGCGGTGAACCTCTCGCGATGTTTCCGGATGGCGTAGTTCAGAGAATGCGGGTGGCATCGAGCAGCGCTTTGGCGGCACGTTATCTGGCGCGCGAGGATGCCAGCACATTGGCCATTCTTGGTTCGGGCTGGCAGGCGGGAAGTCATCTGCCGGCCATGTGCGCGGTGCGAAACATCAAGCGAGTGAATGTGTATAGCCCTACCAAAGCCAATCGCGCAGCCTTTGCAAAAGAAATGGCACAGAAAGTCACTGCCGAGGTGCGGCCGGTGGACAGCGCTGAAGAGGCCGTGCGTGACGTAGACATCATCGCGGCGACGACTAATTCCTTGACCCGCGTCGTTAGTCCTGAGTGGGTTAGACCGGGTATTCACTTGACCTGTGTGCGCGTTCCCGAACTTGGCGACGAGACGATACGGAAAATTGACCGGCTGGTCATTCACTCGCATCAGCATGCGCCGGAGAATTATATCGCTGGGTTTGGCGACGAGGGGATCGAATCGCACGATGTGATCGACATTATCCGTAAGGGACCGCAACAAGCACACGAGTCCCAAGTCGAGCATCCCTTCTGGTTAGAATCTCCCGAGTTGAGAGATCTCGTGACCAATCGAGCTCAAGGCAGAGCGGACGCGCACGAGTCTACTTGTTTTCTCAATAACATCGGTATGGGTCTGCAGTTCGCGGCAGTCGGCGCGGCGGTTTTGTCAGAGGCAAAGAGCAGGGGGGCGGGGCACGAGATTCCAACCGATTGGTTTTTAGAAACGGTTCATCCTTGATCGCCGAGAACAGAAGCAAGACCGCAGATACTAGATAGTGCCAACTGATTCCGCAGGCTCACAAAGACAATTTCTTATTGGCGATTACTTCAGATACCGGGGCTCCGCCCAGAAGCGTTTGCGGTGTTGGGCCGATGGCGAAACTATTTCAGTACTGGCGCTGAAGCTCCTGGCGGTTGCGCTCGATGACGCGCTGGTTTTGTTGAATCTGTTGCTGATTGGATCGGTACTGGGTTTCTTCCTGTCCCTGCATATAATCTCCGATAAGCGCACCCGCTCCCAGTCCGACTCCGCCGCCGATGGCGGCCCCAACACCCGGACGGCCGGCGGCTGCACCAATGAGCCCGCCCGCCGCGGCACCGCCAAGCGCGCCGATGCCGGCCCCTTTTTCTCGTGCCGTCATGGGTCCACCCGCGCAACCCACAGCGGTTGCCGCCGTGAGCCCGATAGCAACGATCCATAGAGAGAACGTGCGCCGATTCAAATTTGTAGTCATTGTGCCTCCAGTCTTATTGTTGGTTACCTGCATGTGAATTGCATCCAACTAGAGCAACGCCCATGCCAGTAGTCTAGATAACGCTAAGTAGCTGATTTATCCGGGATCGTACAGAAGCAGGACCGGCACCGGCCAAGTAATAATTATCGGTGCCGGTGAAAATGTTGCGACCGAACGGCACGAGAGGGATGGACTGTTCTCCTATTTGGAGATTTGTTAGATTCGGGTCTAGTCCTTTAGCCGGTCAATGGTGACGAAACAGCAACCAGCGTAAAAGCCATGGTGGAGTGGGACTCAAGCTAATCAAAGTCAACGGCGCACTCGCCGTTTAGCGTAGGGAGTCTCATAAGATGTGAGTTGCGGGTTGATTCGGGCGGCGCGTAAAGGCGGTATTTGCACAGTTAAATAGGAGATGCCGTCAATGAGCGTGATTCCGCCGCAGGTAGTAGCTAATACTTTTTGGTTTTCGCTTGAGCTGCGACCGCTATTTCCACCAGTGTGGCAAAACGCAAAAGCGGGAAGGAGCCTGTTAAAATGAAGAAGTTAATTGCTGTAACCGGAGTCCTTGCGTGTATATTATCTTTTGTAGGAACCACATTCGCCCAGAGCAACTTCTACGAAGGTAAGACGGCTCGCATTATCGTCGGGTTCTCCCCCGGTGGCGGATACGATGCTTTGGCCCGGATGCTTTCACGGCATATGCCGAAATATATTCCCGGTCATCCGACCATTGTCGGCGATAACATGACCGGCGCCGGAAGCTTGCTCGCTGCCAATCACATCTACAAAATAGCCAAGCCCGACGGGCTGACGATGGGTCATTTCAGCGGCGGGTTCGCGTTCAATCAGGTTATGGGACAACCTGGAATAGAATTCGATGCGCGAAAATTCGTCTACGTCGGGGCGGTAGCCCGGGATGAAAGCGCTATTGCACTGACGAAAGCCAGCGGCATCGACAGTGTAGACAAATGGATGGCTGCCAAGACGCCGGTAAAAATGGGCACCACCGGCCCGGGCGCCTTCGGCACGTATAACGTCATCAAAGTCATCAAGGCGGCACTGAATCTGCCGATACAGATTATTTCGGGATACAAAGGCACTGCGGATATGCGTATCGCCGCTGAAAGCGGTGAAATCGATGGCACAACCTGGGGATGGGATTCTATGAGAGGAACTTGGCAAAAAGCCATTGAGTCGGGCACCGTCGTCATCGTGCTCCAGACTGTACCGAAACCGTTTCCCGATCTACCGCGCGTGCCATTGGCCATCGATCTTGCCAAGACGCCGGAAGGGCGTCAGCTGATCGAGGTCGGCATCCACTACCCGAGCAAGAGCACCAAGACTCTCGCTCTACCTCCTGGCACGCCCGCCGATCGCGCGCAGATTTTGCAAAAGGCGTTGCAGGCAACCGTCAAAGATAAAAATTTCATCGCGGAAGCGGACAAGGCCAAGCTTGGTCTCGCGCCCGTGACTGCGGAGGACATGAAAAGTACAGTGGACGGAATATTTAAATTGGACCCCGGCGTTTTGGCAAAGTTGAAAACGATTCTCTTTTAAACTGCGTGCGCAGATTCCCAGGCTCGCGCGAGTTTAGCATCACTATGTGGGAGTATGCTGGTTTAAAGAAAGCAGCGTGGCATTTGGAGTGAAAACAGTTCTGCGATCGATAGGATGATTTCAGAGGCTGTACGAGGTATGGTTATAACCAGGTCGGAACTGCTTGATTTTCTTTGGTTCGAACTATTCTATGAATTCGGCTGATGAAAGCAGTCGCAGGACGTCCCCCAAGGGAAATGCCTGAAATTTTGTCTCTGTGCGTGGTGCGCATGTACGACGAGCGAACAGCAAAACCGAGATGAGATCATTGCGAGGAACATCGAGAAGGCCTGAACTCTGGTGTTTCTCTATTCCCCTGCGGGGTGCGATTATGAAAAAAAATCTCATACTGTCACGGGCTCGCCTAAAGTGTCCCGGCTGTTCTAGCGACAATGTGCGGCGTTCCCATCGAAGGGTGTTGGGGCGAATCCTGGAATTTGTTCGCATCCGGCCTTTCCGCTGCAATGCGTGTGGCTATCGATTTTGGAAAATGCGTTAATTACCGCCGTTTTTCGGTCGAAATTAAAGCAGATGTTGATGTTATTGATGCTTACGCGCACGCGATCTTTTAAAGTAGGGGGCGAAAAGGAGACGAATGCGGCGGTTGTGGTAAAAAAATATTCTGCTGATCGTGTGGACGAGTGCGTATCGGTCCTAGCCGATGCGTTCGTCTCAAGTCCTCTTCACCTGTCGGCCTTCGGCAATGGACGCATCGACCAGAATCGCTTGTTTTTTCGAATCGGCCTGCGCCACATGTTTATCGGCCCGGCCTTGATCGCACTGGTTGACGGCGCCGTGTGTGGCTATGTGCATTTTAACGCCTGGCCCTATTGTCTCCCGGCACCCGTTGAGATTCCTAATGTTGCGGCGACATTGTTGAAGCCGCTCGGCGAAGCGATTCCGCAAATCGTCGAATGGTTCGCCAGATGGTGTCATCTCGATCCCGAAGCGCCGCACGTGCATCTTGGACCCATCGGCGTCGCTCCCGGAATGCAGGGGAAAGGAGTCGGCAGGGCGTTGATGAATCATTATATCGAATATCTGAAGAGGGAAAGAACCGCCGGCTACCTTGAAACGGACCGGCTGGAGAATGTCGAGTTCTATAAAAAGTTTGGCTTTATCGTTAAGCGCGAGGAAATGATCATCGGCACGCCGACCTGGTACATGTGGCGGCCCATCGGATAAGAAGAGACCCTGAAGAAATCACGCGGATCATCAGCTTTGGCATCTGGGTCCTGTACTTATAATTTTACCGACGCTCAAGCAAGAGCACAGCCCAAAGTCCGACGTGGAAGAATTGCTGCTATTGGAACGACACTGATACTGTGGCATCATCAATCCATGGGAACACAAGAAAATAGTAAGAAAGATGACGTTATGGAATGGGCTATAGGCCAGCCTTTGGTGATGCAAACCAAATCGGAGAAGGAGAAAAGAAGACGGGTTCAAGCCCTATCAGATTTAGCAACCTCCAAAGGGAGCCACCCGCTGGCCGGGAAGCTAAGTCCACGTACCAGCAAGAAACCCGCCAAAACCAAAGCGCAATCACCGAGGAAAGGCAGACCGACCTAAGGGTTTAAAATGCCCTAACCCGTGTGAGCGAGCCCGGGGAGCCTGCGAATCAGAGCCCCTTCACGGCTTCTTGTGCTTGCCGCTTATTCTCCGCTTCCTTGGTCGCGCGCCACTTTACCGTGGAATAAAAAGCTAGACCCTCATTGGTTTTATCACCAAGTTCTTGAAGCACAATGTTAATATTTTTCCCAACCCACTCCATAACATTGCTCGAAAGAGTTGCGCCGGCTTGAAACTTCCGCGTCTCGGTCTTGGTTGTGCTCGGTTTGCCGTAGCGCTCTAAAAAGAGGCTGCTTATTTCGCTGTAGCGATCGCTGGGAAAAACAACTGTGATCTGCTCGAGGCGATTTGAGATTTGTCTCGCGTACACAATGCCAAGCTTTTTATCGCCGACATAAACGTTCTTTATTTCAAATGTGTCTTTCACCATATCTTCTATGCAAGGTGTGCGCGATGAAACCCAATCAGGGGAACAGGTTGACAGTTGAGCTCTGAGATTCTCACCAAATTTCCAACCCATAAAACTATCCGGCTCGCTCCAGCCGGCCGATTCGGTGGGATTCAAAAGTGGCTCGCTCTTTAAATCACCAGTGACCGCCGAGCCGCTGCCGCTCCTGTACCCCAGCCACGCGATACCGGCAAACAACGTGACACCTAGCAAAAATGTGAGAAAAAAAACTCTAAACATTACCCTCCTTCACCCACGGGCGGCGATGCGGCTCGTTGGCCACATCCTTGTGGACTATTCCCGGCACTTCGTGAGATGGGGCGACGATGATACAGCGGACTGTGAGCAGCGGAAGATCGAGCACAAGAATGAGAGTTCCCGACCGGTAGGCGACTCTCTATTCCGCCTGACCGTTGATACCCCTGGGATCTCTTCACTCCTCGAGCGGCAAATTCGGCCACCTCTCGCCGCCTTTTGTTTGGAAGTCGTCATAGAGTCCTCCTATGGTGACAGCATACCGATAAGGTTACCAATAGGCCCTCGTGCAAGTGAGTATAGGTTGGACAGCGAAGCTGGTCATAAATCACGCCGCTAATCTAGACGATTTTCTCCGAGAGTCTTTTTGCATGCAAAGAAACGAGAACGGAGGCTTTCCGTGATTGAACGACTTCGAGTAGCAATTATCTTTATTTTTCGAAAACCGGAACGCAGATCACTTGCTTTGCGCCATGGCGCGCAAATAGTCCACCCCGGGTTTATAATCCTCGAAGAGTTTTTTTACACCGTCCTTGACGATTCGATCCGCCTGTTCTCCGATAACCGCATCCGGAGCTTCGCCGAGCGCCTTTTCGAAATCTGCGCGAAACTCTGGGTCCTGGGTCATTTTCGCGAATGCTTGGCTCAGAATCGTGATTCGATCCTGCGGTGTGGCCGGATGCAAACCGACCGAGTATTGAAAAGCCTGCGGGATGACCGCCGCTTTCCAGGCTTGCCAGCGCACTCCATGTTTTTTGTCTTTGGGCAGAACCTCGTCCAATGTCGGCACATGCGGCAACAGTTTCGATCGCGTAAAGCTTTCATCGGTACCGATGATTCCGGTCTGCCAGAGAACGACTGCGATACCGCTTTTTTCCCTGGGCTGAATGTTCGATTGGTAACCATCCTGCGGATCCTCGAACATGTGGATCTCGCCTTTTTCAAATGCCAATAGCAGATCCGACGATCCCTTGTAACCGGTTACCCAGGTATGGTTCACGCCGAACAATTCCAGGGCGAGTTTGGGTCTTAAGCTCCTCAAGCTGGAGACTCCGGAGCCGCCGACGCGCAATTGAATCGACGCTTTGGCAAGATCGTCTGCTCTCTTTAGACCCGTCGTATTGGCGTTTGACACGGTCAGCCAGCTGTCGGAACCGAGCCATATGATAGGGACCCGGCGGATGTCGTATTTGACGTTGGCGCTG
This sequence comes from Binatia bacterium, assembly GCA_040877705.1. Taxonomy (GTDB): domain Bacteria; phylum Desulfobacterota; class Binatia; order UBA9968; family UBA9968; genus WHTF01. The sequence goes on from JBBDNJ010000336.1 coordinate 8,518, forward strand.
CTGGTCAAAAAAGTGTTCATCACCGTGCTGGACGGAAAGTGTAGCAGTGTAAGCCCGTCGGGTTTGGCAACGCTAAAAACATGATTGGCCGCGACGAGCCCTCCGGCTCCGACTTGATTTTGAACCACAATGGATGGATTTCCCGCAATGTACTTCGACAAGTGGCGCGCGAAAAGGCGCGCGCGCATATCGATTGTGCCGCCAGAGGCAAAGCCGGCTATGATGGTTACGGTCTTTCCCGCGTAAAACGGCCGCTCGGCGGCAAACAGGGTTTGTACCGATAACCCGAAAATCATGACAAATTTAACTGCGGCATAAGCCATTCTCAGTCCAGTGTTTGAGCCTTTCATCGGCTTGATCTCCTATTCTTGAGTCGATAAACGATGAATCCTTTCTTGAGTTAATCAATGATGCCACCATCCTAATCCACGAACGAAGCCTCGTTGTCAATGCTCTCATGCATCGGGTCTATTCTATAAAGCTTTACGCTCTCGCCGCTGCGGTTGCTGCATGTAGGAATACTTCATTTGGTATTAAATTCCCGCGCCTGATTTTCGCACGATTTCATAGCATAAAACGGCGCTGCAATGCACCCTTTACCGCAGCTGATTTTTCGGAACGCTTACGGCCCTTCTGATTTGCCCAGTCAGTCTGGCGTTTTTATTCGTAGCAGGCGAGACACGAATTCGGCGAGGCGAGAAAATGACCACCCGCCCATTTTCCTTGGCCATCGTCTCCGACTATGCCCCTGGGAAGTCCAAGGGGTGGCTGCGCGGATGGTGTCTGGTCTCGCCCCCAGGATCAGGGCGAAGCAGTCGAATCTATTTACGCGGAGGAACCGAATGTGGCACGGGACTTTCCTGAAGATTTGAAAACCATTCTGCCGCGCTTCCGCATGGTTTTAGTTTCGTCACCGACTTCGTACAGTCTGCGAAACGCTAGAGGCCTCGCCGCCTGCCAAACCAGGAAAACGAAGATCAGAACTGTCGGTTGGGTTCCATCTACGTACACTAGGTGCAGTGTGGCGACAGATATTCACGCACTCAGGGTTTTCTCGGACAGTTTTGACAAAGCGCTGTCACGACTTCCTATCAATGTCAAAGACGGGTTTGCTAGTGATCAGAGTTCGTATCGATATTCCAAAGGAGGTAGCCAAAGTGCAGTTGAGGGCGTCAGTGGTATGCCGATTGCGTTAGGCACAAATTTCATTCGAAAGTGTGTTGCTAATTCTAGGCGATTGTTTTTCGAAAAATGCATCAGAACGAGCTCATCATCAGCAATGTTGGAAACACCAACTTAACCCGCAACCAGCTCCAGGTTTGGATTGCGCAGAACCTATTAACCGACCAGCCGATTTATAATCTGCCGGTTGCTTTAACCATCTTTGGAAAGATCGAACCTTGTCTATTTCAGCAAGCATTTCGCACACTCGTTAACTCAAGCGATGCACTGCGTACGGTGTTCGACGAGATCCGCGGGGTTCCAGCCCGGCGTGTAATTCCGCAGTTCACAAAGGATCTAAGGTATCTGGACTTAAGCGATGCTTCAGATCCACATGCGGTGGCAAAGAAGTGGATGCAAGAAAGATGCGTGCTGCCATTTGATTTGAAAAGTCCATTATTCGACGCGGCACTCATCAAATTGAGCGCCGACGAATTCGTTTGGTACTTGAACATCCACCACTTGATTAGCGACGCTTGGTCCGTTCAATTAATTTATCAATGGCTGTCCCGACTCTATGAGTTGGCTGTGGGACGAGATCTCCCGTATGAAATCCGCTTGAATTCATTTCAGGATTACGCGGCCTCGGAACGGGAAGAGAAAAATTCGGCTCGCCATCGTAAGGCGGAGGCTTATTGGAAAGAAAAGTTGAGCGTTGATTTGGA
>JBBDNJ010000337.1:0-10384 GCA_040877705.1 Binatia bacterium
AAACGACGGGATTAAAGCAAATCGTCAACAGCCCTCTGATCTCGCCGACGTCGATTTTGCGAAAGATTTCATAGGCATCGACGCCGGCTGCGGGAATCTCTTCCGGATCGATTCCCCATACCTTGGCGATATAAGCCCGGTGCTCGGGATTCGAAATGTCGCGCGCCCCAGGAAGTTGGTCGCATTTCTGGCCGTGCTCGCGCCCGCCCTGACCGTTACCTTGCCCAGTGATGGTTGCATACCCGCACCCTTCGCGTCCGATACGGCCGGAAGCCAGCACCATATTGATGGCGCCGAGCACGTTTTGCACACCGTGAGTGTGATGCTCGATGCCGCGGGCGTGCATGAGAAAGCTCGTCTCGGCTCGACCCCACCATTCTGCCGCCTGACGAATCGCTCGTTCCGCAATGCCCGTCACCTCAGCCGCTTTTTGCGGCGTCCACTCCTCTACATGCCTTGCCACCTCTTCGAAACCAACGGTGTGTCGTTCGATGAAGTCGTGGTCGAGCCAGTCGTTTTCGATCATGATGTGAAGGATCCCGTTGAACAGCGCCGCGTCCCGTCCCGGCTTGATCGGCAGGAAAAGATCGCAGGTTCGAGCCAAGGGAGTAATGCGAGGGTCGACGACGATGATCTTTGCGCCATTCTCCCGCGCCTGCCAAACATAGTCCGTCGTAATTGGAGCGCAGTCCGCTATGTTGGCGCCGCTGATCCAGATCACTTCGGCCTTGAGAATATCCGACCACGGATTGGCCGCACGGTCGATGCCGAAAGCTTTCTTGTTACCGGCGGCGGCGCTCACCATGCAGAGCCGGCCGTTGTAATCGATGTTTGAAGTCTTCAGGCACATATGAGCGAATTTGCCCATGAGATAAGCCTTTTCGGTGGTCAGGCTGGCGCCAGTCAGCACCGCAAAGGCATGGTTGCCGTACTGCGATTGAATGCGCTTGATCGCGTCGGCGACACGTTCGATCGCGCGCCCGTAATCCATCGGCTTGAAGCCCCCCGGCGCGGATGGGTCCCGTTCATAAGCATGCAACAGCCGATCCGGATGGGACCCCTGAAGATAGCGCTTCACGCCTTTCGGGCAGAGTTTTCCCTGGTTGAATGGGAAATCCATCCACGGCTCGAAACCGATAACTTCGTTGTCTTTCACCAGAAGCTGAATGCCGCACTGCTGGCCGCAAAAGCAGCAATGGGTCTTCACCGTTTTGTCCGGCTCCACGCCTGAGTCTAGCCTCGCACCTTTGGACCGCGCCAGATGGGGTCCGAACCGGTCAATCACTTCAGTCGTGTTTACAGGAATTGTCGCCATGATTACGGATGAAAATTATTCTTATCTTCTTCGCCGAGGGGTCCTTCGCCGATCGCCGGGTTGGCGTGGGATGGCATGGCGGCCGGCTGCGCCTGAGGTTCCGGCGAGATCGGCACGCCGCGCGCCTGTTGCCAGATTCTTCCTTGAGCAATAGCCAACATCGCCCGCCTGCAGGGCGGGCAAATCCATTGATAGTGTTGGGCGTCGCTTCCTTCCATCTCATAACGATAACCCAGCTCCCGCTCGACTTGAATCAAATCCTCGACGTGGAGGCGCGAGCTGAACGGATGGCCGCAGCGGCGGCACAGCGCGCGCTCTTCGCGCGCTCCAACATCCTTATAGAGACCGACGCCGAGCTGTGCCGGTCGTTGAAATATGTGAAAAAACTTGCCAAACGGCAGCCAGAGGAGGGTAAAAATGACGGTGACCGCGTGCACGATGGCGAGAAAATCATAGGCATAGCCTTTCATCCAGGTGTAACTGGCGGTCAAGAGTAATCCAGTGACACTGATGGCGAAGAGCAGAATCAACGGCAAGAAATCTTCGGAGAACAATTGCACCGCCGCCGCGCCCTTGTCACGCATGCGCCGGCGCATGGCGATCATGACGCCCGCGATGACCAGAAAGGCGGACCAGACAAGACCGTGAAACAGAAGGAATGCCAAGACGGAATGGACCGAAAACGTGAAGGCAGGAAAACCGAAAAGAAACAGGCGGTAGCGATCAAGCTGTCCGGTTACCGATTCAAAGTGAATCCAGCCGAATACCAACGGAAAGGTGATGGCGGCTGCGATCACGCAGCCCCACATGATAGTCCAATGCGCAACCCAACGGTGCGCTCCGCGAGCAAAGATGAAGCGGTTCAAAGCGATGTCGTTGACGACTCGTTTCAACCAGTTTCGCAAGTTCACCTTCCGGTGCTCGCGTTTGAAATAGACCTGCCAACCTCTGCGCCAGTACAACGCCGTCGGCGGGCGCTGCAGCCACATGGCATAACGATAAGTAATTCCGAAAACGGCAAACAGGGTGGCGAACGTATAACCGACGAGCGCCGCGTCGAAATGGGAGAGATTTCGCGATCCGACCACGATCAAACCAGCCAGGATCAACGTGGCAAGGAGCCCCCAGGACGCAGCTTTAATGACTTCAGGCTTTATGAAACTTTTGCTCATAATCCAGCCCTCGAAGTGCCTTTCTCTTTAGGAAACATTACATCTTAGTGGCGGCGAAATGAAGCTAACGTCCATATTTAAGAGAATTAAGTCTGGAACCAGATAGAGAACCGCTACAAGGCATGCACCGAATCAGCTTTTTAATTTCGCAATCAAATAGTCGCGAAGCGCTGCGGCATTGTTATGCTCCGTATCCCGCGCGCTGTAGAGTAGCACCACGTTGCCGCGGCGGAGTTTCTCAAAGATAGGCTCCCATGCTTGCCGCCTACTGTCGAGCTCGGCAAAATACCGCCGAAGAAACTCTTGCCACTTTTTTGGATCGTGCCCGTACCAACGACGCAAAGCATCGCTTGGCGCTACGTCCTTCAACCAGAGTGCGTCGCTCAGAGTTTCTTTTTTTAAGCCGCGTGGCCAGAGGCGGTCTACCAGGAAGCGCGTTCCGTGGGGAGAGTCCATCGCTTCGTAAACCCTTTTAATTTCTATTACGGGCATTATCTTCTCCGCTGATGAATAGATTTTACAAACATTATGCTTAAACCGACATCGTCAAGCCGGCGTCTAAGTAATATGACGGGATTGAAAACAGCAGGAGTCTGTATGCTACAGCGCCGATCCCGCCAGCCTGAACGTACTACTGATTGGAATTATTGGTTCGCAGGTTGGAGTTCTGCTCGAGCCAGGAATCGATGGTTGTCCGTTTGAACCGCCACTGATTACCGACTTTAAATCCTGGCAGCTTCTTCTTTGTTACGAGCCGATAGACGGTGAACTTGTCCACCTTCAAATATTTTGCCACTTGATCTATTGTCAACAGACTTTCCGGCATCGGCGTTAGCACGGTGAGGGGCGGCGTATAAGATAAAACACTGCCGTTTCTCCTACGCGCCTCCTTGGGGCTGTCCTTCAATCGATACGATTTCACCGGCTTCCATCAATTGCTTAAAGCGCCGTAGATCCTGTTCAATGACCTGTTCCGGTTCTTGACCGAGGAGTTTGGCCACACCGACGCCCAGAAGGACTGACAGCCATCTTTCAGTGTCAGCGACATTGACCGAACGAGCGCCGCGACGACTTTGATCGATGGAGCGCGCTGGTTTTTTGCTTGCAGTTGTTGTTTGGGTTCCATCGTATTTGCCTTGCCTCAACTTTAGGATCAAGTCTCGAAATCAATAGAGTGAATAGAATAAGGAGAGCCGAATAGAATAAAGCTGACCATCATTTCGGTGGAGCAAACAATATGCCAGCAGCGGGTTTTTGCGATTGCGCTATGATATCAATGACGTTTGAGTTTCATACCGTCTTAAAGCGGCATTAATTTTTTAAGAATGTTTGAAAATGGGACTTGTAATCCGAAATATAGGACACAAATTGATTTGACATCGCCACTTCGCTTGATAGGCTCGGGGTCTCGTCGACCCAGGTGTTCAAATGTCATGCATGAGAACCAAGTAATTAAATTTTAAATTCGTTCTTTGCCGGACTCAACCCGAGAGTGTTATTCTGGTGCAGCTGGTTGCAACATTACAGCGCATCAACCTGAGCGAGGTCACTATGAAAGAGGCAGCCAATCTTAAAATCCTTCTGGTCGACGATCACCAGGTGGCCTGCAAGTCCACGGCTACCCTGCTGGAAATGGCGGGCCATGAAGTTCGCACTGCTTTCAATGGCCGAGCGGCGTTAGAAATAGCGCATGAGTTCTCAGCCGATGTCGTAATATTGGATATCGGACTGCCGGACATAACGGGCTACGAGCTATTAAGCCAGCTCAAACAGCTCAAACAACTGGAAAGGGCGAAGTTTATCGCGCTTACAGGGTATGAAGAAGAAATTGCGCGGCGCAACGATCTGGGAGTCGATTTCCATCATTTTCTCAGAAAGCCCGTGGACACCTCACAACTCAAGACCCTCCTGCAAAATTCTTGATCCCATCATCACTCGACATAAGTCTGGATGAGAAACCGGCGCATTTGATGTAAATAGAAGAATAGTAATCAGGTAGAGAAGACTTACGGCACTGTCAATATTTAAGCCCTGAGGACGGCCAGAGCAACCGCGCGCGCCCCGCCACTGCTCGTTCCGTTGTCTCCCTATCACCCCAAGCCGCTACCAGAATTTCGGCGCGTCCGGTTAACTGCCGCAAGTGATCCGCGGGGATGATAACGCTGATTCCCGTCGCGCCGGCTCGCCATTTACCGGCAGTCGCCAAGTCGGCCTTTGTTTTTGGAAAGGCATAGACATGATTTTCATGTAGGTGACTTCGTCCGCCTCACGGTAGGCGGGAACGCCGATCGTGATCTCCTGCTGCGGCACATCAAACCTCAGTGTTCCATGCAGCCAATCCCACAGGGTAAGCCCGCTCGACCAGTTGGAATCAGTTTCGCGCCGGACCATCGAATGATGGATGCCATGCATGCGCGGAGTTATGATAACACGGCTGAGCAGCCGCTCGGCTTCAATAGAAATCCGCACGTTGGAATGATGAAACAGGATCGAGAGCAGCAGCAGGGTCTGCCATACTGATAACGATAAGGGCGAAACGCCGATGAGTGTGACTTGCCCCGCGCGCCAGGCAACTGAAACGACAAGCTCGCTGAAATGAAAGCGTAGCGCGGTCGAGGCATCAAGATCCAAATCGACATGGTGAGGGAGATGAAAGCGCCATAACCAGTTCAGGCGATGCATCAGAACGTGCCACAGGTAAAGCGTGTAATCCAGCAAGAGAACCCCAAGAGGAACCTCGAGCCAGACCGGCAGCGGAAAACGGCGGGAACGCCCCATCGATGCCGGCCGGCACGTGCGGCAAGGAGCGCGATCACGGGCCGCTCGGTGAGCTGGAGCGCAACCGCGCTTGCGGCCGCGACTCCAAGATTGCGCGCATTGCGCCGCAATTTAGCTTCGACCGACCGCCGCAACGGCCGGCGGCGCTCCAGCCAAAGTAGCCAACAGATCTCTCCCAGGACAAGCGCTCCACTTAACCACGCGGGCATAGTGCGATTCGATTCATTCGCTTTGTTAAAATATCGTTTCAGCCGCACTCCCCCATTGATCGGTCTCAACCACCACGTCCAGTTGCCCATCGATCTTCAGAACATCGACGACGATTTCGTTTGAGGTTCGTTTGAACCTCAGATCGGCGGCGGCGCTGCCCACGCGAAGACGGCGCACCTCAAGCTGGTCGATATATTCAGGCAACATCGGCCGGACAATTCTAAGCCGCCGTTCAAAAGCCTCGGCGGTCAGACCCAACAAGTTTTCGACGAGCTACCAGCGAAATCGGCGGCCTGGCCAGGCTTCCATCGTCGTTGACTATGGCGTCGCCCGAGTCTTTCCATCCCTGGTTGGCCAGTCCTTTTTCCGACTCACTCTGATACTCGATGTAGCCGTCGCCGTTCTGGTCGCCGCACTGCGACATCCATTCGAGCGCCCTCTCGATATTGCTTCTCAGGTCGTTAAAAACGACGAGGCTGCCTGTCCAGGCGGCATGACGGCCAAGCAAAATGAGAAAAAGTATCGTGGCGTCGATGGTGCCATAGTGAGGGGTATGTGGTATCTCGCCCAGCCTCGCCAACTCGCCTACTCGAAGCTCGTGTAGAATCTTACCTGGCTGCTCGTCGCGCCAAGGATCTAGCTTTTGTCCCTGATAGGAGGCCAGCAGGCGCAGCGTTTGTTCCGCGATAGCCGGCTCGTAGGCGAGAGTTTGTAGAGCTGTGACGATACTGTCTCGTCCAAACAAGGTTACGAACCAGGGCACTCCGGCAGCGAAGAAAGTCTGATTCCCGATCTCGCTTCGCAAGACGCGCAGATCACGCAACGAGCGCTCCATGACATTGTTAAGCAACAGACTATCGCTGCGAATCTCAGTATGGTGGCTTAACCATTGGGCGGCATCCTCTTGCAGGGCCTCTTTGATTCTTTTGAGATCGGGCTGGTAGCGCGCTTGCGATGGTATTTTGCCCAGGTCGGGGGATTCAGCAATAAAGAGCGAGACTACGAGCTGTTTGGTTTCTTTTGGCTGCAACGTTACATGAAAGTTAGCGCTAGTCTCGTCCATCGACTCGGGCAAGGGCGAGAAATGGATTTCAACGAAGCGATAGAGCCCATCAGCCCCTTCGTAGACAAAAGTCAAGACTCCATTACTCCATTGGGGCGGGCGCAGCTTTCCCGATCTCTCATCGAGCATCTCCCGGACGGCAAAGACATCCTCGAACCCGGCTTGAAAAGCGAGTGAGATCGGGAATTCAATGGGCTTCAGCCCAAAATTCTGAAATTCGAGTAGATCATGGAGTACCGGCTTGCCGCTGTTTATCGATCGCTCCCACTTGATGCCGAGATTATCCTTGCGGATGAGACCCTCATCGGCCATCCGGATCTCCGGGTTGGTCATCTGAAAGACCGCCATGAAACCCTGCGCCGCTGTTGAGACAAGAGCGGTAGGGGCGATTCCCGCGAGCTTCATCTCGTAGCCGCTGACAAACCGGCAATCGTGATAATAGAGACCCAGGCCGTGTTGCCCCGCCAACGGGACATTGCCATCCGGGTTCGTGAGAAAGAAGATATTTTGATCCTTCATCACGATGGCATCGCCAATATCGCGCGCCATCGAAGATGCGCCCTCGGTCAGTACGCGATCCTTGCGCTCCTGCTTTTGTTCCGGCGACTGCGCATCATGCGGTTGCGCGTCCCTTCCCTGGCCTGAATGCTGGTCTCTATCTCCATGGGCTGTCTGTTTTTGTCTTTTCATCTTAATTTCTACGCAGCGTAATATTCTCCGTTCGCTAAGAAATCCCCCTTAATCCCCCTTTTTCCAAGGGGGATTTTGCACAACGAGGAACATTTCCCCTCTTTGAAAAAAAGCGTCAATGACAAGCTAACGTCTTCTTGTAGCCCTCACCTTTCCCAGAGGGCGAGGGTTTTCGGAGCTGAGATCTGATTACTGACAGCTGATAGCCGAACGAGCGAGATTGAATGATTCTTCTTTTTAGGGTTTACGATCTCCTCTCGGCTGATATTCGCCCAGCTTCGCGCTCAGTTGCTGTTCTTTGCCGTCACGAATGACTGTGATTTTTACTTCAGTGCCCGGCTGTGAGCGAGCCACCCGGTTGCGCAGGCTATTACCGTCGACGACAGGTTCACCGTTGAAGGACGTAATCACGTCGCCTTGACGGATCCCGGCTTGCGCTGCCGCGCTGTTCGGCGTGACCGTGTTGACAATGACCCCGCGGGCATCCGAAAGCTTAAGGCTCGAGGCGATCTCGGGCGTCACCGGCTGGATCCCAATCCCAAGCGCGCCCCGCTGTACCTTACCGGTTTTGATCAACTGGTCCATGACATTGCTCACCATGTTGGACGGGATGGCAAAACCGATGCCGATGTTGCTGCCAGTAGGCGAGAGAATCTGCGAGTTGATGCCGATGAGTTGGCCGGTCGTGTTAACCAGCGCGCCGCCTGAGTTGCCCTGATTGATCGGCGCGTCGGTTTGGAGAAAGTCTTCGAAGCTGCCGTCGCTCAACCCGGTTGAGCGGCCTTTGGCGCTAACGATTCCCGCAGTGACGGTCTGGCCGATGCCGAGCGGGTTGCCGACGGCGAGAACGACATCGCCCACCCGCGCCTTGTCCGAGTCGGCGAGCGAAAGGACGGGTAACTTATCGGCGCCGATCTTCAGCACTGCCAGATCGCTAGGTGGATCTGAGCCGACAATTTTTGCGTCGAAGATCCGATGGTCAGCCGTCTCGACCTTGATCGCCTCGGCGCCGTCGATCACGTGATGATTGGTAACTATGTAGCCGTCCGGCTTGACGATCACGCCGGATCCCAAACCTATCTGGGGCCGTGGTGATCCCCGCTGCGCTCCATCGAACAGTCCGCCAAAGAAGTCACGAAAGAGCGGATCGTTAAAGAAGGGATGCTGGCGCGGCGCGCGCACGCGCTTTTCCGCGCGAATCGTTACTACTGTGGGCGCCACGCTGTCCACCACTTCCGCATAGGAGCTCCGCGGCATGCCAGCGCTATCATTTGCAGTTGCTTTCGCCGGCGGCTCTGAAGGTGCCGTCGTTTTTTCAGCTTTTTCCGTTTCCGGCTGCTGGCAAGCTACCAGGGAGAAAACAAGCAACGCCACAAGCAGTGAGATTTTGCCTCGGCCTCCGGCCGCCCCGCCAGCCGCAAGGTTGGGACCCGCGATTGATTTTTCCGCATTCGTCGGGGACAGGCCGGAGTGATTTGTTAACGATCCTACCCTCGCCGACATTGCGGGCAGAGGAAATGAACTGACGGATTCATAATGAATGTGAAAAATCGGCTCCATGTACGCACCTATTCCGGAAAAATTTATCTTTAATAATCAACGCAAACAATGTGCCCCTTGGCCATGAAAACTATAGATATTTTGTAAACTTGATTTAACAGGGTTTCTTGCTTCTTCGCTGAGACGCTTAAGTAAGGATGGCGCCTTTCGTCTCAACCTTGAAAATAGCAGGCGAAATGTTTCCCGCCTTTAGGACGCCGAGGCTTCCCGTAACAAATTTCTTCGCCGCCAAAAGACACTGCGATAGGTCACGCTACACCTTACGCACCATATGCTTTCCAGCGGCGTTTGCGATCTGGGAATTGATTTCGCCGCCGACGTACATGATGAGTCCCATGAGGTACAACCAGAGCATCAAGACGACGACTGCGCCGAGGCTTCCATAAGTGGCGTTGTAACTCGGAGCATACCGGATATAGAGAGAGAAAAGATAAGAGGCGAGTATGAAAGTCATTACGGCAAACAGGGCGCCGGGCGCGATCCAGGTCCATCTTTGCTGGACGTTCGGAGCAAAGATATAGATAACCGCCATCCCGATAATCAGCATGGCAAAACCCATCAAGTAGCGAATCACGAGCCATATCCTGTCGATGATTTTTTCATAGCCGACCAGATTGGCCAGTGCCGGGGCCCATGAGTCGCCGAACGTTATAAGCACTGCTCCACCGATGACGAGAAGACACAGCGCAATAATCAACCCTATCGCGACGAGTTGCGCCTTCCAGAACGGCCGTCCTTCTTCGACCTCATAGGCGCTGTTGAGCGCCGCGATCAACGCTCCCATGCCGGTGGCTGCCGCCCACAGTGAGAAGAGCAGGCCAAAGGAGACCAGACCGCCGCTGCGATTGGCAAAAACGTTCTGTACCCAAGTTTCCACTATACCGGTCGCATCGGGAGGCATCAGCCGCGATAGCCAGAACAGAATAATCTCCTGTACGGCCGGTATAAAGCTGATCAGGTTGAGCAGAACAATCAGCAGGGGGAATAAAGCCAACAGAAAGTAAAAGGCAAGCTCTGCAGCCCTGCCAAGACAGTTGTGTTTACGAATTGCCCTCCAAGTCTTTAGAGTCAGCTCCTTGAGCGTAAGCCCTCCCAAAATAGCGAAGCTCATAGTTATAAGCGGCGTATTCAGTTCGCCAGAGCGCGCTTGATTTCCAGAAACCGGAGCAGTCCTGTTTGCGTGATCATACCCATCATCTGATCCCCGCGCATGACCAAGAGGCGAGCAGTGTTCTCTTGTGACATCTTCCTCAAGGCTTCGCTTAAAGGGGTCTCCGGGGGAATCGTCATCGCTCCATTAATCGGCGCCATCACCTGCCCAACCATTTTATCGGCCTGCTCCTGCTCGGAAAAATCCTTCACGTCGGCAAGTGAGATCATGCCCGATACCTTTCCGTTTGTCGTGACGGGAAAGCCTCGATAACCATAGCGCAGAAAATAATCGGCAATGAGCCGTTTAATGGACAAGTCGGGTGAAGCGGTCACGACATCCCGGATCATGACGTCTTGAACCCGGGTGCCTTCCAAGGATTTCTTCAGCACCAGCTCCTGGTAACCGCCTTCGGCCATGCCGCGGAGAAACATGCCGATGAAAAT
>JBBDNJ010000338.1:0-10354 GCA_040877705.1 Binatia bacterium
ACAACCAATCAATTCAAGGTTCGGTATCCTAAATGTGTCGACCGAAATTCAGCGGACCGTGCTTGCTTGGTAAGTCCAAAACTCTGCTTACTGGAGATTAGATCAACAACCGTACCTTGGGATGACGTTACAGAACACCAGAAAGGCAAAATCGTGACAAAAGAATCTAGTTCTAAGCTAGAAACGAATCCCTCTGAGAAAGTTCTTCACCACTATTGGCATGCGGTTGCGCGGTCATGTGAAGTCACAGACAAGCCGCTGTCGGTCAGATTGCTCGACCACTCAATCGTCATTTGGCGATCAGCCAAGGGGGTCGTTGCATTTCACGATTTATGTATACACCGAGGAACTCCTCTATCCCTTGGTTGGGTAGATAATGGAGAAATGGTCTGTGCGTATCATGGTTGGCATTACGGTGCGGATGGAGTATGTACACGCATTCCTTCATTACCGCCGGGTAGAGGCATACCGGCCAAGGCGCGGGCAATTGTTTACCACACAGTGGAAAAGTATGGACTTATTTGGGCCTGCCTCAAAACGCCCATTGCCGACATCCCTGAATTTCCTCAAGAGATCCATGACACTTCCTACCGGTGGGACGTCTATTCTTCTCACGGGCAATGGAAAGCGAACGCTGCCCGGATGATCGAAAATCTTTTAGACTTCTCCCATTTTGCTTGGGTCCACCCGGGCATTCTGGGCGACACTACAAACGCAGCGTGCGAGTCAACCGAGATCACTCCCGTTCCGGGCGGTTTCCAGTATGAGATCATACAACCGGTTAATCGCTTGAAAGCAAATAGCGCGTCGATACAGCGCTTCACAGTCATACTACCGTTGACGCTGTTCATTGAACGGCGTCAGCCTGACGGGCCTGAAAAGCAAACCAATATCTATATCTGTACTCCGATGTCTGACAAGGAAACCAGGTTTTTTCGTCTTTCCGGCCGGAATTATCGCGACGCGCTTTCCGACGAGGATCTCAATAAAAAACATCAGACGATCTTTGAGCAGGATCGCGTCATCGTCGAATCACAGCGGCCCGAGGAATTACCTCTGGATTTGGCTGAAGAGCTTCATTTGCGCGGTCCCGATACCGCAGGCATAGAGTATCGAAGGGCACTGCGCGAAATGGGGGTGAGTTGGGGTAACAACTGAACTATTCATCAGACGCTTTAATCAATGCCTGGTATCGTCAAGTTTAAAAAGACGTCAGTATTGTATTGTGAAATTTTACTGTAGCGACCATGAACCAGTTATGTATTGTAACCGGAGGAGCGAACGGTATCGGCGAGGGAATTGTTCGACGTCTTCACGACGACGGCTACTGCGTACTTTTTTGTGATGTCGACAAACAAAAGGGTGAAGCCTTAGCTCAAGAGCTCACACGCGATCAGAATCCAGCGTTCTTCTTGTCTTGCGATATCAAAAACACTACCGATATCGGTCGGATGACTGATGCCGCCGCAAACCTGAAAATTCCAGTTTACGCTGTGATCAACAACGCCGGAATTTTTCCGCGACGAGCATTTCTGGAAATTCCCTTGCAGGAATGGAATGAAGTCGTAGCGACGAATTTGACCGGGCCTTTTCTAGTAACGCAACAAGTAGTTCCTCTGATGCTCCCGAACCGCGACGGAGCCATTGTCAACATCGCCTCCGGGCAGTCATTCAGAGGTGATGCTCTCGGCATTCACTATACATCAACGAAACATGCCATTCGCGGTTTAACTAAATCGCTCGCACTTGCTCTCGGCCCTCACGGCATTCGGGTAAATGCTATCGCTCCAGGTCCGACCCTCACGTCACAGGCATTACAAGCCCGGTCCCGTGAAGAACTCATCGACCGTGGGCGTCAACTACCTTTAGGACGAGTCGGCGAACCGGAAGATATCGCCGCTGTGGTATCCTTTCTGCTGGGACCTGATGGCCATTACATTACAGGTCAAACGATACCTGTCAATGGCGGATCCGACATGCCGTAACAGACCGAAAGTTGTCTTGACCGAGGCGAGAAAGAAGTCGATCCTCGCCAGAAAGCATTTCAACATCATGTATTTCAGTGTTGAGCGGCAGTGTTTGCACAATCAAAAACGGATGCAATATCAAATAAACTCCAGCAGGATGGAAAAGGCGATGAGCAGGATGATGACCCATTCCAAGATCTCCAGGCGGCGATTGGCCGCCTGATCAGAGATCTTTTCGTAGATGCTTTCGAGCGTCTGCAGCTTGCGAATAATGCTCGAATCCCATTCATCGAGGTGAAATCGCCGGTTGATCAGACGGTAGACGCGCGCCAGGTACTGATCGCCTAACAATTTAAGGGTATTGTTCACCCCTTCGAAAAGCGTGGCGTTATCGACCTGAAGCTCGGCCACGCGCCGCAGGTCGGCGCCGTAGTAGCCGAGAAGTTTGGGAAAGTTTAACCTCTTGGACAGCGTCTCATAACTCTGGTCCAGCGCCTTATCGAGTTTCTGGTCGAGATAGCGCATTTCAAGTAACTCGACGTTGGCGAATTCGAGGACCGCTTGGACATCGTCTCCTTCGGGATCGACGAGCAGCGCGGCGTTCCAATCGACAATCGTCAGATCTTCCGTACTGAATGACGTGCGGCCGGCGAGCGCCTCCTCCACTTCTTGTTTTGATAGTGTCTGCCGCTCGGCCCGCAGGACCTGAGCAATGTCTTGGGCGTGCGCGGCGCAAAAGCCGTCAGTATCAAAGGGACGATTAGGCGGATCGATACGGAAGACAACGTAGTCCTCCACGACATCGGCCGGATGCACGTTAACGGCCGCATTGCCGATCGCTTTCACCAATTGCTTTACCCGCTCACGCGAGTCTCTTAGCAAGAGCTCATTGTCATACAAGTCTTCGCTGAGATTCAGCAATGCCGAGAATGAATCTGCAATCGGAACGCCGTAGATCACTGAAACCGCGCCGAAGTCATAAATGACCAGATCGACGGTTTCAAGGCTGGCAAAGGCGCCGATCCTGATCGGCGCCGCCTCCTGGTTCAGACGCAGCGGCGGCGGTTGGTACTCGAAATAACGCGGCGTGCGGCGTTTGTGCGGAATCGTTTGACGTTGGGTGGCTTCGTGGATGCGGCGTTCTGCTGCATTGAGATCGATGGAACGAGCGGCATCGTAGGCAAAAAGCACATAGCAGACGCCCTTAAGGAGTATCGATTGGTTTGTGTTTAACGTGCCGGCGGTGGACTCCATAACATTCAATCTAACACGAATCGGCATTCTCAGGCACGTCGCGGCAACGTGTGTGGTTGCTTTGTCTCGTCTCTATAAACTAACTTGACAACGCCTGGATGGCGGTATTAAAACGCCGGAAGCTGTTTCCGCGTCGGTCCATAAACTTTGTTCAATGAGTAGGGCCGGAGAACGATGGTAGAAGCAGCGAAAACGGAAACGTTTTATCCGGTAGCGATAGGAGCGATGATTCATGGACAGCGAGTCAGTGGACAAACTGATGGAAATTCTTCTGCAGATGAGGATTAACCTCAGGCAGATCAGTGAAACGTTTGAATTGCAGACCCAGGAGATTCGCCAGCAGTTGATGGGCATTTTTGAAAGAGACATCAAAGAGCTGGACAATTGCCTGCAACGGATCGATGAGAAGTTAAGCGAGTGTTCGCATTTCTTCAATGACTATCGAGAAACGTACTCCGCTCTGGCCGGCATGCGCGATAAGATGCGCCAACTCGGGGCCGATCCTGGTCTATTGCCGCCGCCGCTGCCATCCGATCAGCTCGAGGGCGTCATTGCCTGGAGACTTCAGGAACTCAAGGCAAGCGCGAAGCTCTAAAGTATCATCACGGGATTGGCGGAGTCCTGGAGTCATGCGTGCGGGACAAAGCCGAAGGCCTCACAGTTTGCGCAATTGAGCTGTGGAAATGAAAACAATTAGACTAGACGCACCCAGGGTTTTTGCAGCGAGGTGGCATAGCCGACTTCCGTGGCAGACTTGACCCCGGCGGCTTGGAGCTCTTCGATAAGCTGGGCCGCGTGCCGCTTAGCCACGGCGATCAGGAGCCCGCCCGATGTCTGCGGATCCAGGGCTACTTCGACCAAACCTTCGCGGATCGATTTCTCGATGGTCATCTTGTCCTGCAAAAATTCACGGTTCCGCTTGCAGCCGCCGGTAATGTAGCCTTTTTCCGCTAAGCGCGGCGCGCCGTGAAGAAGCGGCATCTTGGCCGACTCTATGACCAGAGTGACGCCGCTGCCGCTGGCCATCCCCAAGCCATGACCGAGGATGCCGAAGCCCGTGACGTCGGAGCACGCATGAACTGCATACTTGCGCATCACCGCAGACGCCGTGGCGTTGAGGGTCGTCATGGACTCGACCGCTTCGTCGACGCTTTCTTTGGAGGCCTTCCCTTTTTTGAGCGCGGTTGTGATGATGCCGGTTCCCAGGGGCTTGGTTAAGATCAGCGCGTCGCCCTCTTGAACGCCTACGTTGCGATAGATTTTGTCCGGATGAATGACCCCGGTCACGGCCATGCCGTATTTGATCTCATCATCGATGATACTGTGACCGCCGATGATGACCGCGCCGCTTTCTTTGACCTTATCGGCGCCGCCTTTGAGTATTTCGCCGAGAACTTCGATGTCGATCTTTCCTTTGGGAAAGCAGACGATGTTGAGACAAGTTTTGGGTTCGCCGCCCATGGCGTAGACGTCGCTCAGCGAATTGGCCGCCGAAATCTGGCCGAAAGTGTACGGGTCGTCGACGATGGGCGTGAAAAAGTCAACGGTGTTGACGATGGCGAGGTCCGGCCGCAGGCGAAATACTCCGGCGTCGTCGGACGTTTCCGTCCCGACCAGCATATCGGCATTGTTGAACTTTGGCAGATCGTGCAAAACTTGCACGAGGTCGGCGGGGCCGAGCTTAGCGGCTCAACCCGCGGCTTTAACCGACTGCGTCAGCCGAACGGCTTTTTTCTTTCCAAGTATCATAGTCCAAGAGTGTAATTCGATCGAAGTATGAATTCAATGCGATGAGCCGCGCTTTTCGCTGGCTGATGAAGATTTAAGCCGCCGGATGTCGCCGACCCTGAGGGTCAAACCCTCACGATCGAAATATTCCAGGAGAGCGATCGTGTACTTGCGGCTGGAACCGAGCAGGTCGCGGAACGTGGCCGCCGAGATCTCGCCTTTTTCCGACAGGTGCTGACATAGCTTGCTCTTCACCTTGTCAACGCAACTGGTGAGGAAATAGAGATCAGTGGTGACCTTGACAATCGCCCGTTCTCGCTCGAGCAGGCGGAGCACCTCGGTTAGCTTGGCGCGCGGCACCGCGGCCTCTTTTTCGATCTGCTTCAGCTCGGGCGGCGCCATCTCCTGTTCGCCAAGAATCTTCTTGATGCGGTCCATGAGCGATTTATCCTGCCCGCCAAGCTGAACCCGATGCCCGGCCAAGCGCAGCAGGTTATCCTCTTTGACGATGGACTTCTCGCCATTTAGGGTGTCGATGACAACGCGAAAGATTTTGGGCGACAGCTCGTAGGCGAGTTTGCCGCGTAGCTCTTCCATCTCCATGCCCGGCACCAGGGGGTGGCTTGCATGGAAATCCTTGAGGATCTTGAAGATTTGTTCCTTGAGCCGGTGCCACTTGCGCTCGGTGGTGTAGACTCTCTCGCCCTCGGCGTTGACGCCGCGGATGTTTTTCATCTTGTCGATGGAGTTGCGGATCAGTTCCTCTCTGCTGTTGAGAAATTGATGAATGGAATCCATCGGCAAGGCGAAGGTTTCGCTTTCGTCCAGAAACGCTTGCGTCAGTTCCATGACGCCGCCGTGATGCAGCGCCTCAAGTTTGTTTTGGAGATCGTCAGCGCGTTTATGTTTTTTGGCCCACGGGTTGATGACCATGCCGCCGGCCAGTGTCCGCTGCGCGGTTTCGTCACGGAGAATGAAGTGATCGCCGCGTAAAGCCAAAATCGGCTCGGCCAGGGTGATTTGACAGTAGGCCGATTGCTTCGGCTCGATTTTGTCGCTTGCGCCAAGGATGATGACTTTACCGATTCGTTCCGCCGTGCCGAGATGCACGCGCACGCCCTGGTGATTTTTAATTCCCTTGCGTGCCGCCGGGCGCACCTCCAAATAGGCGTCGAAGCGACTTGAAGTGAGCGAGATCTTTTCATGGCAGATGACATGTCCGCGCGCGACCTCGACTCTATCGGGTCCGGTAAGGTTGAGCGCAACCCGTTGGCCCCAACCGGCGACGTCGACGGACTGCCCGTGCACTTGCAGGCTGCGCACCCGAAAAATTTGATCTCCCGGGAGGCAGCGGACCCGGTCGCCGCTTCTGATCTCGCCGCTGCGCGCGGTACCGGTCACTATGACGCCGTGGCCCTGCAGCACGAAGGCGCGGTCAACGGGAAGGCGGAAGTAACCGCTCGGCGCGGGTTTATCGAAGGACTGCAACGATTGGGAGATGAGTTGTTTGAGTTCGGCGAGACCTCGGCCGGTCGCAGAGGAAACGGCAACCACCGGCGAGTCTTCCAGGAGGGTTCCGAGAGTCAGAATTTTGATCTCTTCGTCGACGTCGGCAAGGCGCGCCTTCGAGACCAGATCCGCCTTGGTGATCACGAAGATCGCCTTATTAATTCCGAGCAGGTGGACAATGTCCAGGTGCTCTTCGGTCTGCGGCATAACGCCGTCATCGGCGGCAACGGTAAAAAGCACGAGATCGATGCCGTGAGCGCCGGCCAGCATATTCTTGATGAACCGCTCATGGCCGGGGACGTCGACGACTCCTGCGACATTGCCGTTGCCGAGATCGAAGTGGGCGAAACCCAGATCGATGGAGATGCCGCGCTCTTTCTCTTCCTTGAGCCGGTCGGTGTCCTCGCCCGTCAAAGCCTTAATCAGGCTGGTCTTGCCATGGTCGATATGTCCGGCGGTGCCGATGATATAGGGCATAGGGTCGATCTCAGATCTCAAATCTCAAATTGAAGATACTGAACTTCACGTGAGCTGTGACCTCAATCGTCCTTGAAGCGCGGGATAAGATCATTGCCGTCGAAAATCGTTCTCAAATCGAGGAGAAAACGATCGTCCTGGATTCTGCCGATAATCGCCGAATCGGCGCGGCGAAATCTCTCGGCAATTTTATTCGAATTGAGCCTGGCGTGGGCAATGGCAATAACCCACGTGGGCAGTTCTTCGGTGGGCATTGCGCCGCTGCCGATCTGCGAAGTCGATTCTTCCAACGCTAAACGATAGCCGTCGCCGAGGGCGGCCTGGAGTCTCGGTAACAGTCGCTCACCCATCTCCCGAATATCATTGACGGGTCGCGTGAAAGTTCTTAGCGTGGGAATCTCTTGAACGATGTCGGGTGATTGCCGGTAGCGACGAAGCGTCCCCTCCAGGGCTGCCAGCGTGAGCTTGCCGCAGCGCAAAGCCCGCTGCAGATGGTTTTTATTCATCCTGCCGATAAGGCTTTTCTTGCCGACCAGCAATCCGGCTTGCGGCCCGCCGAGAATTTTATCGCCGCTGAACGTGACGACGTCGGCGCCGGCATCGATGCGTTCGGCAACGATGGGCTCTTTCGGCAGCCCGTATCGGGTGAGATCGATGAGCGCGCCGCTGCCCAGATCTTCCAGCACCGGAATATTATGTCTTTTACCGATGGCGACGAGCGGCGCCAATTCGACTTCGGCGGTAAAACCGACGACCTTATAATTGCTCGTATGCACCTTGAGCAGGAGAGCGGTCTTCTCGTTGATGGCTTTTTCATAATCTTCGGGATGGGTGCGATTGGTGCTGCCGACTTCTTTTAAGACCGCATTGCTCTTGGCCATGATCTCGGGAATTCGGAACGCGCCGCCGATTTCGATCAACTCGCCGCGCGAGACGATAACTTCACGGCCTTCCGCCAAAGTGTTCAATGCGAGCAGCACGGCAGCGGCATTATTATTGACTACCGTGGCGGCTTCGGCTCCGGTCAGGTCAATAAGTAACTTTTCGATGGTCTCTTCGCGTCGCCCTCGTTTTCCCGCGTTTAGATCGTATTCTAAATTGACCGGATGACCGCCCACGGCCAAAACCGCGTCCATGGCCGCCTGCGATAGCAGCGCCCGCCCGAGATTGGTGTGCAAGATCGTGCCGGTGGCATTGACCACTCGCCGGAGTCCCGGTTGGCCCTCTGCGGCTATTCGGGCTTCCACTCTGGCGAGAATAGCCTGGTCTTTGAGCGCGCCGGTTGCGATCGGCTCGCCTTTCCTGATGGCGACGCGCGATTGATCGAGTACTTCCCGGCACTTTAAGATCAGGTAATCGCGATTGTACAGCGCCAGCAGTGTTTCGCAGCTCGGGTGCTTCAGCAGCCGATCCACCGAGGGCAACTCGCGGAGAAGATGGGTCGCTTGTTCCGTCATGAGGGAGTTCAGGTTTGCATAAGCGGTAGGCGAATTCAACATGACCCACCGCTGTGCGTGATGGCGTTTTGACGGTGGCAAAGGAGCCTGTGAGGCAAGGAAGATGATTCGCTTTGTTAATCAAAGAAAATTCTTGCGGTTGATCTTTCAACTCGGGTCGGTTAAGCGAATTTGATGCGCTTCTCGTCTCGCTTCGGTCAAGGCATGAAAGCGGCGATTCCGATCTGGATTGCCTTCGTTCCCTCGTCTCTCGCCTGGGGCATCGCCGCGCAGGCACATGGACTCACGCTTGAAGAGGTTATTTTTATGTCGGCTTGGGTCTATTCCGGTCCGGCGCAGTTCGCGGTGTTGGGTCCTTTGACGGAAGGCAAGTCGTCGATTCAGGTGCTTGTGGCAGGCTTTCTCATGAAGCGCCGTCACCGGCATGCTTGTCGGCATGATTGTAGTGTGGGTGCTTTCCCGGCTGGGCTAATCGTGCCGGCGCATTTTTTGGCATTCAAAAAATAACAGAGCTAAGGGGCGGCTCCGAGCAAGCGAATGATTCTAAAACGTTATCCCGCGGGCCGGGCTCTGTGAGCCCGCACCGCGGCGATGAGGCTGCCATAAAGCAGCAGGGGTACCGAAGTACACAGGATCATCGCAAGAATGATATTGCCGGAGCCGGAGATCAATTTCGCTGCGATCAGCGGCGCCACGACGCCCGCCGTGTAATGGAGCGCCATAATGATACCGCTGGCGGTGCCTGCGTTTCCCGCGGGCGCGGCCTCTTGAGCCAGGGCAACGACTAAAGCCGGCACTGAAGCCTTGAGCGTACCGAAGACAAAAATGCCTAGAGCGAGCCCGATGGGCGATTGCAGCCAATAGAAAACCACGAACGCCGCCACGGCCGCCGGAAAAGAGCTCAGCACAATGACGCGCCGCCGGCCCAGTTTGTCCGACAGAGAGCCCAGGCAGAACGATCCGAGCATGTTTGCCATGCTGAGCACGCCCATCACCCAGCCGGTTTGCTGAAGCGTGAGTGTTTTAGCGGTGCGCAGCAGCGTTGGCGTCCAGGCCGCCGAGCTCCAGAAGACCGATCCGCCGATGAACTCGGCTAGAGCGAGGATCAAAAGCGGCAGCGAGACAGAGTCTTTGAAGGAGCCGCCGCGCACCGCGGATTTGATCGAGCGGATATTTCGAATCCAGTAGAGTTGCAGCAGCATATCCGCCGCGGCGATCCCGGCCACGGTGACAAAGGCCGCGCGCCAGCCCAAGGCGGCGGTAATGCGGCTTGCCAAGACGGCGCCGATAGCGCCGCCGATGCCGTAGGCTACCGACACGAGGCTGGCGCCTAGACCGCGTTTGTCAGGGAGCAGATCGGACATGACAGCATAGAGGGAAGGCGGCGTGAAACCGTAGCCCAACCCTGTGACGCCGAGAAACAGGAAAAACAACCAACGGTTGCCGGTGATGCCCGCGACGCCAAAGCCAAGCGCTAAGAGGCTCAACCCGGATATCAGCACAGTCTTGCGGCCGAACCTGTCGGCAAGACGGCCGGCGACGGTGCTGGTCGAGGCCGCGACGATCATCAGAACCGAGAACAGACTTCCCGCTTCAACCTCGGAAAGTGAGAATGACTGTCTGATTTCAGGTAAGGCGATCCCCAAGGTCGCTACCATCATGGATGGCATGAGATTGGAGCACGGGACGATGAAAACGCTAAAGCGGTCCCGTGCCGAAGAACCTGCTGAGTCGAGATCGTCGATGGGTGGTCCTATTTGAGCGGGATCATGATGTAGGTGCGAGGCCGGCTGCCGACGACGCGAGTGATGTGACCGCGGCCGGTGGTGTCGTCCGCCAGCATGACGTCGCCGGGACAAAACCGTTTGACCGTGCCGTCGCCGGTTTCGATTTCGACCTCACCGGACAGCGTGATGACGTATTGGCGTTTCGGCGCCGGATGGAAGTCATTCAAATGATTCG
>JBBDNJ010000339.1:0-10346 GCA_040877705.1 Binatia bacterium
CGTCTGTCGGCCAAAGCCATTGCCGAGCACTATGTTGGCGGTTTTACGTCCGACCCCGGGAAGCGAGATCAGATCCTCCAAATTGTTCGGTACCTTGCCGCCGAAGCGTTCAAGCAGTGCGGTGCAGCAATTGTGAATGGCCTTGGTTTTGTTGCGGTAGAAGTTGATCTTGCCGATCTGCTGTTCGAGCTCTGGGAGCGGGGCTTTCACATAATCTTCCGCGGTTCGGTATCTGCTGAAGAGGTCGGGAGTGATTTGTCGGACCAGATCATCCCTGGCCTGGGCCGCTAAAATCAACCCGATTAACAGTTCCAACGGATTGACGAAGTCCAGGTCGAGTCGAGCATCCGGGTGGACTTTTTCCAGTCGATCGATGATCCTTATGACTCGCGCCTTTTGCTGATGTGGAGCGGATCTATTCTTTAGAGTCGGCATTTTGGTTTTATGGGAAAATATGTTACCAGAAACTAATTACAATTTTGGAGGAAATTTTAAAATGGATGTGAACGCGCTTCCCGGTCTTAAGCAAAATATTCGGCAGTTAAAAAAAGAGAAGGCAGAAATTCTAACTTCGTCTCGCGACGGCAAAAAGCTTAAACGTATTCAAAGAAAGGTCAAGCTGCTTAAGCGCGACACACGTGACCTGGCCCGGCAGAAGAAAAGGGTGGCGGCGGCCGCCGCCGCTGAAGCAGCCGCCAAAGCCGCAGCGGAGAAGACCGCTGCAGCTTCCGCAGCAGCCGCCGCAAAAGCTGCTGAGGCATCTGCGGGATAGCAATTATGAAATCGCCGCCTCCGTTGCGAGGCAGGGGGTCCGTCAGCAATCCCAAAAATCGCTTTGAATCGGTCGAGCGGATTCCAGAACCGCCTGACGGCAACGACGAGATCTCCTCACCGCACACGCAGTTTTTATCCGACAGTTCCAAATCACTCGTAGCCTACAACGACAGCCCCGATGTTGGCTTTGATGCCAGCATTAATCCCTATCGGGGCTGCGAGCATGGCTGCGTTTACTGCTACGCACGGCCGACACATGAATACCTCGGCTTCTCTTCCGGATTGGATTTTGAGACCAAGATCATGGTCAAGGAAGATGCGCCGGAGCTATTGCGCAAAGAATTGTCGAGTCATAAATGGAAACCGCAAGTCGTCGCGCTCAGCGGCAACACGGATTGTTACCAGCCGGTGGAGAAGAAAAAGCAGCTGACGCGCCGCTGCTTGGAAGTCTTTCTCGATTTTCGAAATCCTGTGGTGATCATTACGAAAAACCATCTTGTCACTCGTGATATCGACATCCTTACGGAATTGGCGAAGTACCGGTGTATTGGCGTTACGATTTCGATTACGACATTGAATATTAAACTGGCATCTTTAATGGAGCCTCGAGCGTCAACTCCGGCACGTAGATTGGCTGCCATCCACGCCCTATCCGAAGCCGGCGTTCCGGTAGGTTATTTGCAAGCGCCAATGATTCCGGGTCTTACTGATTCCGAGGCCCCGGCTATCGCTGAAGCGGCAGCGAAGGCAGGAGCCAAGTTCTGCGGCTACGTGGCTCTGCGCCTGCCCTTTGCGGTGAAGTTACTCTTCGAGCAGTGGCTCGGGCAACACTATCCGGAGAAAAAAGAAAAGATTCTTAATCGGATTCGTTCAATGCGCAGCGGCAAGCTCAACGATCCAAACTTCCAAAGCCGCATGCGCGGCGACGGCATTTTTGCCGAGCAGATGGCCGAACTGTTTCAGCTTGCGCAGAAGAAAGCCGGCATCCGCGAGCGCTGGCCAAAGTTTTCCACCGAACACTTTCGCCGCCCGAGCAAAGATCAACTGAGCCTATTCTAGACGCTAGTCGCGATTTCAGGCTCTAAGCCTTTATTCGCATACTTCTATATCTTGCCGTATACCGTCCGAGCAACTGAAAACACTGAATATAATGTTGGCAGTCCGGCACTAATACCAGACGGGTAAGACGCCACAGGGGTTAGAGATGCTTCGCGTTTGCTCAGCATGCCCGGATGCAGCGAGCGATTTTTCAATTGCTGCGTTGGTCAATCTCAGTCAGTCTGCTTTTACAACGACAATGATCCTTGGTACGTTGATATCGATCAACCAATCGTGACTCACTATTGAACTATCTCGCACCTTCTTCCGCAAAGGTTTCGCAGCCAAAGTTCTTCTACGGCTGGTACATCGTCGCGGTAGGGTTTCTCTCCCATGTCACCTGCGCGTTTCACATGTCGAGCACGCTGAGCGTCTTCCTCAAGCCCCTGACCGAGGACCTTGCCGTGTCACGCGGTTTGTTCTCCTTGCTGCGTTCCGGGGAGATTCTCATCGGAGCGGCGATGGCGCCGGCGGTCGGTCCTCTAGTCGATCGCTACGGCGGCCGTTGGCTCATGGCCGGCGGCGCTCTGGTCGCTGGCCTCGGTTTCGTGCTGCTCAGCCAAGTAAGCGCCTTCTGGCAATTCCTTGTGTTGCGCTGGGTTTTGGTTACCATTGGCGGTGTGTTCATGTGCCATATGGTCGTCAGCGTCACGATTTCACGTTGGTTCATGCGTAAGCGCGGCAGAGCCATTGCGATCGCCAGCTTAGGGCAAGGTTTATCCAAAGTTTTTATTCCCATTGTCACCGCGAGCTTGTTTGTTTGGCTCGGTTGGCGTTGGACCTGGTCGATTTTCGGCATTGTCACCCTGGTTTTAGTGGTCATCCCTGCGCTGATATTTATGCAGCGCAGCCCGGAAGATATGGGTCTAAAGCCGGATGGAGTGGACGAGCCAGCCGCAGCTAATGCGATCGCCACATCTAAGGCCAACACTAATGCACAAACGCAGATGGCAGCCGACAGTGTCGTTTGGACGTGGAATGAAGTGCTGCGCACCAACACGTTTTGGATCGTCTGTTTCATCTATGGCATGGCCAACGTCGGCATCGCCGGTCTCAATCTTCACGTCTTCGCATACGTAACTGACATCGGTTTTGAGCCCATCGTTGCGGCTACAGTGATGAGTATCATTGCAATGGCACAACTCGGTTCAACGCTGGTGTGGGGAATCATTGGCGAAAGGATCGAAATCCGCAAATCCAGCATGATCATGTTTCTCATTCAAGCTTCTGGTTTAGGCATTGCTATCGCGACAGGGCAGCTGGCGCCAGTCTACCTCGGCTTTTGTCTTTATGGCATTGGACTTGGCGGTAGTTGGATACTTCAGGAGCTGATCTGGGCGACCTATTACGGCCGCTTCTCTCTCGGCATGGTGCGCGGCTTGGGCGTTCTCGTTACCCACGCCCTTGGAGCCGCCGGCGCGCCATTCTTTGGCTTTGTTCATGATGCGACCGGCAGTTACGTTTCTTCTTTCATCATGTTCATTGTTGCGCTTGTTATTGCTGCGTTCCTCGGATTGGTGGTCCAAGCGCCAAAGAAATCATAGTACGGGTCTGAAGGACTCGGTGGTTTGTTGCCGCGTTAGGTTGAAGCTTTTGGCGAACAAAGCATAATACAGGCACTGCTGCCATCGCTCACCATGGAATTGCCCGTCCATACCAATGTTCAATTTCGCACGGAAAAGCCGGATGGCGCCGTCCTTAGAGTCATCATCGAAGGTCGGCTGGACTCCTCTAGCACTGGTACCATCTGGCGCAATGCAACACATACCATCGCCGCTTCCAAGGCTCCAAAGCTTTTATTGGACGCTTCCCGAATCGACTACTGCGACGGCTCAGGCATAGCTTTGATAGTTCAATTGCGTGATCAGCAACAGCGGTTGGGAGGAAAGTTCGAAATTCGCGGGCTCCGTCCTGAGTTCGAAGTAATGCTAGAAGACTGGGAATCCAGAGATTTTGCTGCCGTAGACGGTCATGTCATCGAACATACTTCAATCGTCGAAGGGTTGGGCCGCGCGATAGTTGAGACTTGGCAGGATATACGTGCTTTGGTGATATTTGTTGGCGAGCTCGGATCGGCGCTTGTCCAGGCCGCTTTACAGCCGAGACATGCGCGTTGGCGAGATACGTTACGGATCGCGGAGGCGGTGGGGGTCAATGCATTGCCGATTGTGGCCCTCATCGGATTTCTTATGGGCCTGATTATGGCGTTTCAAGCGGCGATACCGTTGGGCCAATTCGGCGCGCAGATTTTTGTCGCTAATTTGATCGGACTTGCGATCCTGCGCGAGCTTGGCCCGTTGATGACAGCCATTGTTCTGGCGGGGCGCTCGGGTTCGGCGTTTGCGGCCGAGTTGGGAACGATGAAAGTTCGCGAGGAGCTCGATGCGTTGAAGACGATGGGGCTCGAGCCGGTGCGGTTTCTGGTGGTACCGCGGGTGCTCGCCGCAGTTTTTATGACGCCGCTGCTCACGGTATTTGCCGACCTCGTAGGATTGATGGGTGGCGCAGTGGTATTACTCTCGCTGGGATTTCCTTTGATCACTTTTTTGAATCAGGTCCAGTTGGCAGTCGGCTACAGTGATCTGCTCGGCGGGCTGGCAAAATCGTTTGTCTTCGGCATTCTCGTCGCGGCGATCGGATGCCTTCGGGGCTTGCAGACTCAAAACGGCGCGAGCGCGGTGGGCGAATCGACGACGCGTGCTGTAGTGAGCGGCATTATCTTAATCGTGATTGCGGATGGTGTCTTTTCGGTGATTTACTACTATCTCGGCTTTTAACGCCCGGCATGAAGCAAGAGCAAAGTGAAATCATCCGCGTCCGAAATTTCACCGCGGCGTATAACGGCCAAGTCGTTCTTGATCATTTGAGTTTCGATGTTCGCGCCGGCGAAGTGTTTGTGATTCTCGGTGGCTCCGGCTCCGGCAAAAGCACGCTTCTCAAACATATGATAGGTCTGTACAAGCCGGCGAGCGGCAAGATTTTGATCGAGGGCCAGGATATTGCTGCGGCCGAAGGCGAAGAGCGACTCGGGATTCTGAAGAAATTTGGCGTGATGTATCAGAGCGGCGCGTTGTTTGGATCGATGACGCTCTTCGAAAATGTATCTCTGCCGCTGGAAGAATTCACAGATTTACCAACCGAGGCGATCCGACTCATTGCTTCGATGAAGCTCAAACAGGTAGGCCTCGCCGGATTTGGCGATCACATGCCCTCGGAACTGAGCGGCGGGATGCAGAAGCGCGCGGCAATTGCGCGTGCCATGGCGCTGGATCCGCGGGTGCTATTTCTCGACGAGCCATCAGCCGGTTTAGACCCGATTACTTCTGCGGAATTGGATGAATTGATTCTGAGCTTGGCGAAAAGTCTGCAGATGACGTTTGTTATCGTTAGCCATGATCTGGCGAGTATCTTTGCGATTGCGGATCGAGTTATTATGTTGGATAAAAAGACGAAAGGAATAGTGGCCTCCGGGAAACCCCAAGATCTGCGAGAATACAGTGACAATCCATGGGTGCGTCAATTCTTCTCGCGCCAAACAGCTTCTAAAACTTAGCTCGCCCAAGGTGCAACACTTGCCTTATCACTGCGAATGGGAAAACTCGAATACTTTAAAATCGGTCTGTTTGTGATCAGCGCCATACTGATTGCAATTCTCGGCGTGATCGCTTTGGGCGTCGGAACAATATTCCAAAAGAAAAATCTCGCCGAGACCTACATTGAGGAGTCCGTACAGGGGCTGGATGTCGGCTCGCCGGTTAAATTTCGCGGCGTGTTGATCGGCAATGTCGAGCAGATTACGCTCACCAGCGTAGAATACCCGACACGACGACGCTATGTTTTGGTGCGTTTCGATATCTCATCGGACGTCTTTGGTTTTCCCATCGGTGCGCCAACGAGTAAGGCTCTGCAGGACGAGCTTAAGTACGGATTTCGGGTGAGATTGGCCGCTCAAGGACTCACTGGAGTGGCCTACATCGAAGCTGACTATTTAGATCCGGAACGCAACCCACCTTTGGAAATCGACTGGCAGCCCAAACATGCCTACATACCTTCGGCGCGAAGCAGGATAACCCAACTGAGCGAGGCGGTGGAGCGCATCCTGCACAATGTAGAACAGATTAACATCCCTCAACTCACAGCTAGCGTCGAGAAATCGTTGACGGCGATGACGAAGCTTGCCGAGGCTGCCAACCTGGAACGAGTCAGCATCCAAGCCAACGCGCTGCTGAGTGAGCTCCGCGATACCAATCGCCAGTTACGGGTGCTCGTGAACGCACCGGCGCTGAAGAACGCCTTGACCGATGCGGCCGCCGCCGCGGGCAGTGCGCGGCAGATTTTAGAACGCGCCGATAAGCCGGTGACGCAGCTGCTTGCAGATCTGCCGCGCGTGTCCGAAAGCATCAGTCGTGTGGCGACGCGGCTGGATTCCATGTCTGCGGATCTGCCACAGACAAGCGCTCAACTTCAACAGACCCTGCGCCAGCTGAATCGCCTGATCACCACGCAGCAGCAGCAAATTGAGGCAACGCTGGAGAATCTTCGATTGGTTACAGAGAGTATGAAAGAATTTTCCGACGAGTCTCTTCAGTATCCGTCCCAGGTTATTTTCGGCGCGCCGCCACCTCGCTCGGAGGTTTTCGAACGATGACAACATCGACCGGACCTTGCCTTTCTACGTTGCTGGCCTTTGTTCTGTTTTTCGGCTGCGTCAGCATCGAGAAGGATTACCCTGACAAACGTTATTTCGCCCTTGATCTGGCCCGCAACGCTCCTGGTCAAAGCCCTACCGGCACTGGGGTTTTGCAAATCGCTTCAGCCCGCGTGTCGCCTCGCTATGCGGATCGCAATTTCATTTACCGCAGAAGCGACACCAGGTTCGAGTCGGATTTCTACAATCAATTTTTGGTTGCTCCGGCAGCACTCATCACCGAAGAGGTGCGCCGTGAAATATCAAGCGTGGGGATTTTTCAGTTCGTGGTCGGCTCTGCCAATCCGTTGCGCCCGACACATACTATGGAGACTAGGGTGAACACTCTCTATGGCGATTTTCGCGATCTCGCAGCGCCTCGGGCGGTGATTGAAATGGAATTTTTTCTCTCCCAAGAAGCATCTTCTAACTCAGGGATTGTTTTTCACAAAGCTTACCAGAGAATCGTCCCCGTCCAGGAGCGTACCCCCGAAGCGCTGGTGCGCGGTTGGAATCAAGCTCTCGAAGGGATCTTGCGCTCTTTGGTTACCGATCTAACGGCGCTTAACCTGCAGACGAAAAGCCCGTAAGTATTCTTCTCAGACGTTGCGGTTATCAATGGTTGGAAAATTTGGCGAGATCCCGAGCTGGTCTCTTTGCCAATCTGAGGTTTGGCTGCGTGAAATCTCGATCCATGGGCATTCACCATTTACGCGCTAATCGTGCGCTAAAGCAGCAAAAGCGGATCCTTCGTCGCTGCGCTCCTCACTATGACATTAAGTTTGAGTATAGTCTGTGATTCTGAGCGCAACGAGAATAAGCCACGGGTTTGAGATCACCTTTGATCGCATTATACAGAATGACGTCAGAGAGATGGTTCCATCTGAGTACTATCATGACCCGCCATGCCGAATTCGGCCTTGGTCTTGACCAGCGCTTGCGCTGTTAGGAAATGCCGCTGATAGCCGCGCATGGTGTGGGAGCCGCTTCTGTGGTCCAGGGCGTGGGTCGTCTCACTCATGATGTTACTGTATTACGGCCGATTAGGTTTGCCAACAAATCCCGGACCGAAGCCGGCTTCGTGCGCAGCCCAAGCTCCTGCAACGCGCCCGCTGAATACCGAGGGGCCGAGCATAGTCCCTTCGAGTCCGTTGCGGCCGTTGATGTGGCCCCCAGCCATGCCGGAAACTTCACCTGCAGCATACAATCCGGGGATCCGCTCAAAATGTTTATTTAAAACGCGGCAACGGATATCTGTCTTGACGCCGCCGAAGTTTTTTCGCGCGAGAGGAAATAACTGGATCGCATAGTAAGGCGGCGTGTCGAACTTCTTCGAGAGCTTTAAAGATTTTCCGAACTTAAGTTCGGTATCGAGCCCGTCGTCGAAAGCTTGGTTATAATCCTTGATCTCGGAGAGAAACGACGGTAGATGAACCTCGGTCTTTTTGCCCAATTCTTCCAGCGTAGTGGCTTTACGAATATATGGGGAATTGTCTAGTAGTTCCTGGACTCTCGTGTGGTCAATCACATCGCCGCGCCGATAATACGGATCGGCGACATCCATTTTTGCCGTCATCGGATGATCGAGGATCGCCCAGGCATGGGGTGGATCTTGCATCAGAAGAGCGGGAGTAGCCGATGCGCCACCGGTGACTGATTCATTGTGAAACCGCTTCCCTTGCTGGTTGAACCAAATGTAGCCCGGGGTCATGCGGAAGACGAGACCGCGTCTTTGCTGAGGATCGCGATAATCCGGCGTGGCGTACACATAGAACCAGATGTGGTCCATATGCGTGAAGTAGCCACCCAGTTCCTTGATCATCTTATGCCCAACACCTTTGGCGCCAAAGCCGGAGCCTTCCATGACTCTGAATTTCTGAAATTCAGGGCGAACCTCCAAAACCATGTCCAGGTTTGAGTTGAAACCGCCAGTGGCAACGACCACCGCCTTGCTATAAATCTCAATCGTTTCGTTCTTGGTGGTCGCGGTGACGCCGATCACGCGGCCATTTTGGGTCAGCAGTTTGCCGGCGCCGGTTCCGGTCATGATCTTGATATTCGGCATCGACTCGGCGGTCTTGATTAGCGCGGTCATCAAACCTAGGCCATTATTCTCCGGCCGGTGCCAGCGTAGCACGCAGTTTCCTTCCTGAAACTTCATGTCGATCCATTTGGCGCCGCAACCCTCGGCCCAGTGATACAGATCGTGCAGCGAATGCTCAAGGTAATACCGTGCCCACACTTCATCGGCCGACCCGCCGCCCCACTTGATCCAGTCTTCAAAAGCGAGATCCGGCGTGTCTTCGATACCCTGCGATTTTTGCAGCGGCGTGCCGACGATACAGCAGCCGCCGCCTGAGATCGCCGCGGTACCGCCACATTCGTCGGCCTCCTCCAACACCACGGCCGTGCCGCCGGCCCGGCCAACTTCGATGACAGCCGGTATACCCGCGCCGCCGCCGCCGATAATGGCAACATCAAATTCCAAGCTCGAATTGACCATTGGGAACTCCCTATAAGAACCGTATTGAGGATTTAGCACCGTTGTCGGTTTGTGGTCAAATTACTCTGATGGTCTTGACTTGATTCTGCAGCCTTTGAACGGCGGCTTGTGTTTTCGCTAGCATATCGCCGCGATATTATCCGAATCAATTGGACGCCATTTTGATAAAACCCATTTACGATTAGCCGAGGGATTGTTTGATCATTTTCATTTGTGAGTAGCTAAAAGCTTATTTGAGCAATCCGCGAAAAAATCCTGCCCGCAAACCATCCAACCAACTGGTACGCCATACCATCCTATTCCCTAGAGAACTGATTTGCCTTTCCAGCTTGTGGTCGCTGAGGCACTTTGCTAAAGACAAGCCTTACCCATTGTATGCGTTTTTCTCCAACACCCTGGTTTGTCGCTGCTTTAGCGTTTGTCGTACTCGGTTTTTCCCGCGGACTCCATTCTTCCTTCGGAGTATTCAATGTCGCGTGCTTGACACTTTCGGTTGGAGCCGAGGGGCGACCGCCGGTATTTTTTCCATCGTTCTCACCGTCGACGCCATGTTGTTACCGGTTGCCGGATACCTTCTGGATCGTTATGGACCAAAGAAAGTGGTCATCGCCGGTTGTTTCAGTCTTGCGCTGGGCCTTTTTTTAAGTAGCCAGGTAAGCGCGCTTTGGCAGCTGTACATTTGTTTTGGACTGATTACTGCTTTTGGCTTTACCTTCGTGGGTATGGTGCCGCATGTGTAGAACGATGAGAATCGATGGACGGCAAAGGTCGCGCTAAAGAGTCTGCAGTTCTGGCTACTTTTTTTCGCGCGTGTTTGTGCTGCGTCGGGGACCACCGTCATCGTCACTCACCAAGTCGCTCACGTCGTAGACGTAGGCTATAGTAAACTATTGGCGGCATCCATATTCGGCTTCGCGGGTATCACGAGCAGCTTCGGTCGAGTGTTTTTTGGTTTTATCGCGGACCGTCTATCGAGACAAGCCGCCTATACGGTTAATATTCTGATGACCATGGTCGGGGTCGGCGCCCTCATAATATTACATGATCCCAGCCAAACCTGGTTGCTCTATGTCTACGTCATCTTCTTTGGCATTGGTTTCGGTTCGCGGGCGGTGATCTTCTCCGCGTTGACGGCAGACATCTTTTCCGGCAAGGGTTTTGGTTCGATTCTCGGCTATTGCACGGTGGCTGTGGGTGTCGGCGGTGCTTTGGGTTCCTGGTTGGGTGGCGTCTTTTACGATTGGACGGGGAGCTATCTTGTCTCATTTGGATTATCGGCTTTGG
>JBBDNJ010000340.1:0-10334 GCA_040877705.1 Binatia bacterium
TCTACTATCCGTCCGGAGGAAATTTGCACCCCAGTTTCTTCTTAGTCCAGGGCCGACCGCCATTCAAAGAAGCCGTCGCGTTATTTTTTTCTAATCTTCTGCCCAATGAGGGTATCTTCTATGGATTCGATTATTTTCAGGAAATCGATGCGCTGGCACGACGGCCGTATACGGAATTTCTTGGTTTTGCCAATCAGCTCGAAACAGCCGCTCAAATCAGACTACTCCGAACTTTCAACGTCCAATATTTGGTCTCTTTCCAACCATTGGCTGTGAGCGGAACCACACTAGTCGGTCACTTTCCTCAATATTTCTCCTGGCTATATAAGATTGATAGAACAGTTCCGCGCACCTACGTCGTCAATAAAAGCATTGAAGAAAAAAATTCTGCTCAGGTATTGCGGCGACTGGCGTCTCCGGCCTTCGATCCGATGCACGAAGTTGTTCTAGACCGACCCGTGAAAATCACATCACAGCGCGAGCTCGTGGCAACAGCAAAGATAGTCCGTTATGAGCATCAAGCGGTTACCATTCAGGCGTCTCTAAACGATTCCGGAATCCTGGTCCTTGCGGATTCTTATTATCCGGGCTGGAAGGCTTATGTGGACGGCATTGAAGCGCGAATTCTGAAAGCCAATCACTTTTTCCGCGCCGTTGTTCTACCGCAAGGGGAGCATGTAGTCGAATTCAAATACGAACCGCTCTCTTTCAAGATCGGCCTCATTGTTTCGCTGGCGACGGGTTTGTGTATCTTAATGATTTCAGTGGGCGTGTTTTTTAGAAATCAACGGCTTCGTCGTACTCACTCAAAAGAATCTTAGACGCTATATCCGCAGCGGTTTCTCTCAAAAGCGCTTGAGGCTGCTTTTACGCTTTTTTTGGGGGCAGCGACCCCTCTCACTCCCCGGCCTTTATAAGCAAGTCGTGAAACTTGTTACCGAAGCTGCCGATTTTCTCTCAGCCGCCACATACTGGACATGACCTGGCCCAGATTATAGGGTGAACTTGTTTGTCGGATTCTAAATTGGTTTGGCCGGTTCAACATCACGAACATGCTCGATCGCGAGTTTCGGCATGCAGATTCTTTATTACATTATCGCTATTCTTGTCTCTCTCGAACCGCAATTGATCGGCGCGCAAGAAACCGTTCTACGCATCGTCACGTCAAGATCGGAGGCGCCGCAACTCTGGGAACAGGCGATTAGCGAATTCGAGAAGCAAAATCCCGGCGTTAAAATCGGCAGAGAAATTGCTCCGAATTCTTCGACGCAGTTTCATGATCTGCTCGCGCAAAAACTTAAAAATCGCGATACCAACCTGGATGTTTTCTTCATGGACGTCATCTGGCCCGCCGAATTCGCATCGGCCGGTTGGGCCTTACCCCTGGATCGCTTCTTTCCGGCCACAGAGCAGCGCAAGTTTCTTGAAGCGCCGATGTCGGCCAATCGTTACCGCGGGAAAACTTATGGCGTGCCGCTCTTCATCGATGCCGGACTGCTTTACTACCGAAAAGATCTTTTGGAAAAATATCGGATGGCGCCGCCGCGCCACTGGCCCGAACTGGTCGAACAAGCCAAAACTATCCTCGCCTCCCAGAACGATCCGCACTTGGCCGGGTTTTCCGGCCAATTCAAACAGTACGAGGGGCTTGTGTGCAATATGATGGAATACATTCTCAGCAACGGCGGCGCGCTGTGGGACGAAGAACGCCAGGTGAGCGCGCTTCAACAGGAACGCTCTAAGGAAGCGGTCCGTTTCGTGCGCGACCACATTATCGGCGAGATCTCTCATCGCGGGGTGCTGGCCTACGAAGAGCCGGAATCCCTCGCGCTATTCATTCAGGGAAGAGCGATCTTTCACCGCAACTGGCCCTATGCTTGGCAGATCGCCAACGACGGTGAACAATCGAAGGTGGCAGGTAAGGTCGGCATGATGCCATTGCCCGCTTTTCCCGGTAATGACGGAGCCGCGACATTGGGCGGTTGGCAACTGGGTATCAGTCGTTTTTCGAAAAATCCCGAACTGGCGTGGCGCTTCGTGGCGTTTATGACGAGCCAGGACATGCAGAAGCGCATCGCTCTTGCCTTGGGCCGCGCGCCGACGCGCACAGCGCTCTACAAAGACGCCGAGCTATTGGCCAAGATCCCGCAGCTGCAATCGTTATTGGAAACTTTCAAACAAGCCGTACCGCGGCCGACCACGCCGGTCTACGTGCCTTTGTCGAACATCATGCAACGCTACTTCAGCGCCGCCTTAGCGTTGTCCGACAGCGACATCGACCAGCGCGCAGCATTGGCGGCACGCGATATGAACCGCGTACTCGATCTTTTGCGCGGAGCCCCGGCGCCATGAAAGGCTCGCATCGGCTGGCGCTTTTCTTCCTGCTTCCCAGCCTGATCTTCGTCTGCTTGTTTAGCCTCTATCCGATTCTCGAATCGTTTCGGCTGAGTTTCTACCGGCTGATCCTCACCCTGCCGTGGCTCGGTCAAAAATTTGTTGGCTGGGAAAATTACACGGATCTTTTGACCGACCCGGTAGCGCTGCAGTCTTTTAAAACCACTTTGATCTTCCTCGCCGTGACGGTACCGTCGGAGTTACTGCTCGGGCTGGGTATGGCGCTGGTGATGAACGAGGCGTTTCGCGGCCGCGGACTCTTGCGCGCTGTCGTGCTCATACCCTGGGCCATCCCTACCGTGGTCTCGTCGCAAATGTGGCGCTTTATTTTTAACGATCGCTACGGCCTGTTTAACGTTATCTTGTTCGGTGACGACACGGCGCGCTATATCGCACCGCTGGCGGATCCTCATTTCGCCTTACTCGCGATCATGGCGGCGGAAATCTGGAAAACCGCTCCCTTTGCAGCGTTAATTGTTTTGGCCGGACTGCAAACGATTCCCGATGAAATCTATGAGGCCGCGACCATCGACGGCGCGACACCCGGGCAGAAATTTCGCCACGTCACCTTGCCGCTGCTATGGCCGGCCCTGCTCCTGGCGCTGCTTTTTCGCACCATAGACGCGCTGCGCGTCTTCGACCTGGTTTTTGTCATGACCCAGGGCGGCCCCGCCGACGCCACCAACGTGCTGCAGTTCTACGGCTACAAGAAAACTTTTGCCGAAGGCATGATCGGCTACGGCTCCGCCATCGCGGTCACGGTTTTTCTAATCTCGCTAGTCTTATCGTTAGCCTATCTGCGCGCGCTCAGGGCCGGCCGGACAGAAGGGATGGCACGATGAAACGCTCCCTGGCATTGCTGGGTTTTTCTTTAGGCATCGGCCTCTATTGCCTTCTGCCTTTCCTCTGGTTCGTGCTCACGTCGTTGAAGAGCCCGGCCGAACTGACGGCGATTCCCCCTAAGCTCGTGCCATCGTTTCAGTGGGGCTTCTACTACTCAGCTCTGGTAAATCACGGCCTGCTCCGGTACATCGTCAACAGCCTTATCGTCGCCGGCAGCGCAACCGTGATCACCATCGCCGTCGGTTCGCTGGCCGCCTATGCGATAGCGCGCTTTCAGCTGTCCTGGACGAAATTCTACCTGCTGGCGCTGCTCGCCATCTCGATGTTTCCGCAGATCGCCATCGCCGGTCCGGTCTGGAGCATCCTTGATTACCTTGGTTGGCTGAACACTTACCGCGGACTGGTGACCGTCTATATCGCCTTCTCTTTGCCGTTGGCGATCTGGATTCTCACCACATTCTTTCGCGAAGTTCCGGCTGAAATCGAGGAGGCGGCGCTAATCGACGGCTGCAGCCGGCCGCAAGCTCTCTACAGAGTGGTATTGCCTCTGGCCGCGCCGGGAATTCTCACTGCCGCGCTCTTGGTATTCATTCACACCTGGAACGAGTTCTTTTTCGCTCTGATTATCCTGACCGATCCGAACGTGCAGACGTTGCCGGTAGGCATCGCTCTCTTTCCCGGCGAATACACCATGCCCTGGGGCGAAATCGCCGCGGCCTCTACGCTGGCGACGCTGCCGCTGATATGTCTGACACTGTTTTTTCAGCGTGGTATCGTCAGGGGGTTGTCGGCAGGCGCGGTAAAGGGTTGAGTCAGATAAAAAGCAAATGCAAAAGAATCAACAACCGGAGGAATTCTTATTGCTGCTCTAACCGTGCATCGGCTATCGAAACAGTTCGGTGGCAATGAAATTCTAAAGAACATTTCGTTCGACGTCGGCGACGGCGAGTTCTGTATCCTGTTGGGACCGTCAGGTTGCGGTAAATCGACGATTTTGCGGCTGATCGCCGGGCTGGAGAAACCCAGCTCCGGGGAAATTCTCTTCGGCGGCGAACATGTCGAACATTTACCGCCGCGCGAGCGCGATATCGCCTTTGTCTTTCAGAGTTACGCACTCTATCCGCACATGACGGTGTTCGACAATCTGGCTTTTTCATTAAAGCTTCGCGGCGACCCGGCTGCGGAAATCGCCGCCAAAGTAAAAGATGCCGCCCGCTTGCTCGAAATCGACGATCTAATCGATCGCCGCCCCCACAGCCTGAGCGGCGGCCAGAGGCAAAGGGTGGCGCTGGGGCGGGCCATTGTGCGCCAGCCGAAGATTTTTCTTTTCGACGAGCCGCTGTCGAATCTTGACGCTGCGCTGCGCGCAACCATGCGCGTAGAGCTGGCGCGGCTGCACCGGCGCTTGGGCACGACTATCGTCTATGTCACACACGACCAGGCGGAGGCGCTGACGTTGGGAGAAAAAATCATCGTCTTGCATCAAGGAAATATCCAGCAGATCGGTTCGCCGTCGGCCATTTATCACAAGCCGGCAAATCGACAGGTTGCATCTTTTGTCGGCAGCCCGCAGATGAATCTCCTGGAAGGTACTTTGGATGAAAGTGGCTCGATGTTCCGCTGCGGTAGCCTTAGCCTGGATCTCACATCCGCCTTAGGCCAATCCCCGCCGCAGCTCAGCGGCGGTTTGGTAACTCTTGGTGTCCGCGCCGAAGATCTACAGCCTAACGAGACCATGGGACAGAGCTGGATCCGCGGCGAGGTAGAGATTGTTGAAGATTTAGGCTCGGACCGTTTTGTCCATCTCAAATGCGCCGGCATCGAACTGATCGCCCGAACTGGCAGAGAGTCGACACTGCGGTCGGGAGACGCAGCCGGCTTCAATGTCACACCAGGACAATTGCACATTTTTCAAGATGGCAAGCGGTTTGAGCCATGACATGCGGCGTGCTCTGCTCATGAGTGACGCTGGTTAGGTTTTGAGGTGACGTCTTCCAAACAATAGTCCCGCACCCTTACTGTCGCCGTTATTTACAGGCTGTGGAAAAACTCCCCGTTCACCCTTCGACGAAGCTCAGGGCGAACGGAGCGCACCTGTCGTTGATCCATTTCCGTTTATACTGAGAAGCATATTTCACTGTTTTTCAACAGCGTGTTTTAAGAATGACAAAAGCGGGCGAATCATGGTAACGAGAACGCAGTTGAATAACTGCTCAAGGAGAACCGTGCCGATGACGATTATTTGCCGAGACCTCGCCGCTGAGAAGGATGGCATTCCTGGATACATCGCACACCCGGAGCGCAAGGAGCCCGGCCCCGGAATACTCATCGTGCATCACCATTTTGGCGTCACCGGGCATCTGAAATCCGTCACCTGCGAGTTTGCCAAACTGGGCTATACGACAGTCGCTCTGGGGATCTATAAGCTTCTGGGTGAAGCAGACGGCGTTCACGAGGCTCAGAAGAAAACCACGGACGGACAATTCGTCGAAGTTATCAACTGCGGTTGGCGCTATTTGACCGGACGACCAGATGTCGACGGTAAGCGCTGCGCCGTCGTCGGCTACTGCATGGGCGGGCGCATCGGCATTCACTTCGTCGCCGCGACTACTGATGTGCGGGGCTTTGTGGGTTATTACCCTTCGGTGCGCGACGAAGGCCCGAGCCCGTTACGGCCGCGTCATCCCAATGATGCGGTCCAAGATTTCAAATGCCCGTCGCTGATCTTCTTCGGCGGCAACGATCATGTCGCCAGCGTTCCCGTTCAGGATCGCTTGAAAGCAAGCTTTCACTCAAACGGCCAACCGCTGGACTGGCACTTTTTTCAACGCGCCGGGCACGGTTTCGCCCTCGGCGACGGCGATTGCTACGACCCGCGCCTAGCGGAACTGGCGTGGACGGTTACGTCCGAGTTTCTGGGGCGGGAGTTAGGATACGAGTAGCCGAATATTCCTGTCACGCCAATAGGCCTGCGAAGTGCATATTGTCCAATCCACGCGTAGCCTTTCCTCGGACTCATTCCGAGGGATGGATGCCCTTAATCATTATGGGCATGAGAAAGCACAGACCTGAGGCAGAGTCACTTAGCAACTTCTTCAAACACTCCAGTGGAATGTGTGTGTGTGCTCACCAACTTCGCCGCCATGCAGCAGGCGATCGCCACATAACATTCGGCGAGAAAATCTAAATCTTGCTCGTTTGCTTCGCGCATACAATTACTTGACCAGAACCGACATTGCAGCCCAAAATTCCGAACCTGACGTTGAACATTGAACTTTTAAACCTTGGACTTATAGTTCATGCCACCTGCCCGGCGGCGTGACCGGACGCCCAGGCCCATTGAAAATTGAATCCGCCGAGATGACCGGTCACGTCAACCACTTCGCCGATGAAGTACAGGCCGGGTACTTTTCTCGACTCCATCGTCGCCGACGAAAGTCCATCGGTGTCGACGCCGCCGGCAGTAACTTCAGCCGTGCGATAGCCTTCGGTGCCATTGGGAGAAAACGTCCAGCCCTGTAGTTGCCCGGAGATTTCCCGCAATTCCGAACCGCGATATTCTCGCATCGGCCGGTTGCCCAACTCGACCTCACACAACCGCTGCGCAAGGCGCTTCGGAAATAGCTCGCCGAGGACAGTTTTGAGTTCGGCGCCGGGACGCCCGAGCTGCCGCTCCAGCAGCCATTCCATGGCGTCTATATTCGGCATTAGGTTGACCTGCAACTTATGACCGGGCTGCCAGTAAGAAGATATTTGCAGGACCGCTGGGCCGCTGAGGCCGCGATGGGTAAACAGCATCGGCGCGCTAAAACTTTGGCCATCGCAGCTCGCCTCGACGGGTAAGCCTATCCAGCTTAGGTCCTGATACCGCGTCAAATCGTCGCCGTTGAAAGTCAGCGGCACCAGCGCCGCGCGCGTGCGTACGAGGCTGTGACCGAATTGCCTGGCGAGCTCATAACCGAAAGCGGTGGCGCCCATCTTAGGAATCGACAGCCCGCCGGAGGCGACTACCAGTGCTGCCGCTTGTACGGCATCGCGGTTGGTTACGAATGCAAAACCATCGGCGTGGCGGCCCACAGACGTCACTGCGCAATTAACTGTGATGCGCACGCCGGCGTGCCGGCATTCATCGGCTAACATCTTCACGATCATCTTGGCCGAGAGATCGCAGAACAATTGCCCGCGCTCTTTTTCATGGTAAGCAATGCCGTGGCGCTCCACCATGGCGATAAAATCCCAAGGACTATAGCGCGCCAGCGCGGATTTACAGAAGTGCGGATTGGCGGAGAGAAAGTTTTCCGGCGTGGTATGCAGATTGGTGAAATTGCAGCGGCCGCCGCCGGAAATGAGGATTTTTTTACCGATCTGATCGCTGTGCTCGACAAGTAATACGCGCCGCCCGCGCTTGCCGGCCTCGATAGCGCACATCAAACCAGCGGCGCCGCCGCCGATGATGACTACGTCATAGCGGATCATTAGGTCGGAAACGGCAAAGCTTTGAAGACGAAGTATTACCTGTAACCAGCAGCGAGGCTGCCCTTTCGCTTAGATCACGCCGTTCTCTTTAAACTCCGCGATTTTCGCGTCGTCGTAGCCCAGCCCTTTGAGAAACTCGCCGTTGTGCTCGCCCAGTTCCGGTGGTGCTGTGGGATGGGGAACCCTAGTGTCACTGTATTCATTGGGGTACTTCACCGTGCGAATGGTCGGTTTGTCTTTACGTTCAATCGAAATTTCCAGCCCCATGTGCTTAATCTGGGGGTCCTGAAATACTTCGAGCACGTTGTAAACCGGGGTGTGAGGTACGTCGTGTCGTAATCGATACCAAGCTTGGTCATCACGCCGGGCCGATAGTTGTCCAACACCACGTCGGCCTTGTTGGCAAGCGCCAGAAATATTTCTTTACCTTGCGGTGTCTGAAGATTCAGCGTGACGCTTTTTTTACCCCGGTTGTAGGCCCAGAAATTCGGTTGATCCCCGCCCAGGTCCCAGCCGCGAAACGGATCGCCGCCTTTGGGATTTTCTACTTTGATCACCTCCGCGCCCATGTCGGCGAGTAACATCGCGCCGTATGGCCCGGAAATAAAATTGCCCAGCTCCAAAACTCTGATGCCGTCCAAGCAACCGCTCATTCGTATCTCTCCTTGTAAATTTGAATCTCTTTGCCGGTCAGAGCTTCTAGTCCTGCCATGACGGTGTAAAGACCAGATCAGATCACGCCCTTCTCTTTCAACTCCGCCATTTTCTTTTCATCGTAGCCCAGCGAGTTTAAAAACTCCCCATTGTGCTCACCCAGTTCGGGTGGCGGCGCCGGATGCGGAATCTTGGTCTCGCTGTATTCCAGCGGAAACTTCACCGTGCGGATTGTCGGCTTGGTTGTCCGCTCGATTTGGATTTGCATGCCCATGTGCTGGATCTGCGGGTCTTCGAAGACTTCTTGGAGATTGTAAACCGGCGTGTGTGGCACGTCATTGGCTTCGAGGCGTTCCATCCAATGGGAGCGCGGTTTCTCTTTAAAGACCGCCGCGAAGGTCTTGTGCAGTTCGTCGTAATTCTTGCGCCGGTCCGGGCGGGTTTTAAACCGCGAGTCTTCGATCAGTTCGGGATGCTCGACCGATTTGCATAGACCTTCCCAAAACTTTTGCGGCGAAGACAAATGGATCGCGAACGGCAAGCCATCCGAGCCGGAGAAAGCATAGGTCTGGGACTGGCGTGGGCGCGTGGACGGCCCAGGCGCTTGGCCATGCGCGAGAGTTTCGGTCGCCGGGGCGATAAGAAAGGCGAGAATAGAACCCGCCATCGTCGCGTCCACCTGCTGTCCCTTGCCGGTCTGCGATCTGGAAACCAGCGCGCCCAGCACTCCGATGGCGGAGAACATGCCGCTCAAGCAATCGGCATAAGCGGGTCCGATGGGCTTGGGATCTTTGGGGTCCATCAGCACGCTCATCATGCCGCCCAATCCCTGTCCGACGGTATCGTAAGCCGGGCGGTTGACATAAGGGCCGGTGGGGCCGGTGCCGGTGATTGAACAGCAAATGATCCGCTCGTTGATCTTGCGCAACGTGTCGTAGTCGATGGCCAGCTTTTTGGTCACGCCGGGGCGATAGTTTTCCATCACCACGTCGGCTTTCTTTACCAGACCGTAAAAAATCTCCTTGCCTTCCGGCGTTTGCAAATTCAAAGTGACGCTCTTTTTGCCGCGATTGTACGCCCAGAAGTTTGGCTGGTCTCCACCCAGGTCCCAGCCGCGAAACGGATCGCCGCCTTTGGGATTTTCAACTTTAATGACTTCCGCGCCCATGTCCGAGAGCAACATCGCGCCATAGGGTCCGGAAATAAAATTGCCGAGCTCCAAAACTCTGATGCCTTCTAAACAACCTTTCATATTTCTCCCCTTACTCTTGTTTGCCTTTTCCTCGACACAACGCCGGTCGCGTCTATGGCTTTTTTCTTAGCACAGATAGACACAAGGTCCCAATTCGGATATTGAAACTTTCATATCTCCCAATTGGCACGAGAACAAGATGGCTACGATCGCACCGGTCACTGATACGCTCGCCCGCTTCGTGACGGAAACTGACTTTTCGACTATTCCGGAGAAGGCTTGCGCCAACGCGAAAATGCACATGCTCGATACACTCGGCACCGCGCTGGCGGCCGTTTCAACACCCGTCGCAACGATCGCGTTAACCTACAGCAAGCGGGCTGGAAATGTGCAGGAAGCTTCGATTTGGGGAACCGAAACTAAGGCCTCGGTCCCGATGGCGGCGTTTGCTAACGGCATTCTGGCTCACGCGCTCGACTTCGATGACTGGGATGCCTTCATTCACCTGGGTCACCCGTCGAGCATGGTTTTCAGCGCGGCACTGACGCTCGGTGAAACCGCCCATGCATCCGGCAAGGATTTGTTAAAGGCCTACGTTCTGGGTATCGAATTCATCGCCAGGATTGGCGCTAATGCGCCCAATGTTCAACGCCGGGGCTTCCACAGTACACCGATCTGGGGCAGTCTCGGCGCCACCGTCGCGTGTGCCAGTGTGCTGAAGTTATACATAACGACATAAGTAATTGCGCATATAGTCAGAAGGTGAGATCATGGT
>JBBDNJ010000341.1:0-10307 GCA_040877705.1 Binatia bacterium
CAGGCATTTTCACCTAATCAACTGAATTTGTTCAATTAACGTCCGGACAGTAGTGATCGCAGCCACGATCTTGCAATTCCGGCAGCAGCTTAGCGCTCAAGACTTCCACGCCTCCGATGTAAGGCCAGAACAGTTCAGACCAGTACAGAATCTTCATCGTCCCCCGTGAATTTGCATCCGAATGTTTCTTTTAGAGGACCCCGCGTCGTTGATCTAGAGAGAATTTCAAAAGCCGCAGGTATTCATCTTTGCTGCGCGCAGCTAGAAGACGACTGCGGTTGTTCAAGTGCAGCCGACGATACATCAAGACTTCGGGCAGCAGCTCCGCTATGACGCCGTGTTCAGCTGCGCGGAGAAACCATTCAGTGCTGTCTCCATGGGCAAATGTCGTGCTCAATAAACCGACTTTGGCGAAAACGGCGCGCCGCGCAACGAGAGTTCCCGTAACGTATCCTGCCATTGGCCGGGAAATGCGGTGGTTTCGAAACTTCGCCGCTTCTACCTGGAGCTCCGGAACCCAGAAGTTCTGACAATTTGTGACGCAGTAATCCAGCTCCGGTCTAGCCTGAAAGCGTTCCATCTGGCGTGCCAGTTTTTCTGCATGCCACAAGTCATCGG
Source organism: Binatia bacterium (assembly GCA_040877705.1). Lineage (GTDB taxonomy): Bacteria > Desulfobacterota > Binatia > UBA9968 > UBA9968 > WHTF01. The sequence continues at coordinate 619 of JBBDNJ010000341.1, forward strand.
CATCGAGGAAAGCAATGAAATTTCCGGTCGCCGCGCCTATTCCCAAATTTCGCGCCGTTGACGGGTTCTGATTGGCTTGCCTGACACAACGCACCTGCTCTCCAAATGCAGCAATGATTTGTCCGGTTCGGTCCGTCGATCCATCGTCAGCCACGATAATTTCTAATGGACTATAGGTCTGCGACAGAATGCTATTTATCGCCTCGGCCAGGTAACGCTCACAGTTAAACACCGGAATGATGCAACTCACCGTTGGCGGGTTCATAGTATCCATTGCTCCTCGGACGTAATCTCGTCAATAATCCGCGCTAGTTCTAGTGTTAGTACCAGAGCGTTAATCGGGCCGATAACGTCTCGGCGTAATCTGTATTCTCTGCCCGTGGCGAGGCCGTCCGGTGGGAGGCAGAGGGCAATTGCGGCACAGTTGATAGCTTCCGCGCTCGCCGCTGATAAGGTCTTCGATGATTTCGCCGTGCCGTTCCGAGAACCATAGTTCCTCGAGTGAAGATCGATAAACGTTACCCAATTGAAACGAGCCGTGCGTGTCCTCACAGCAGTTGCACATTTCGCCGTCATACTGAATGATCATGCGAATGAGCGGCCGATGGCAGGGCGCGTTATCGTAGGTAAGGTCTGGAATTGACATGCGGCTATCCGTAGGAACCAGTGCCTTGGGCACGCCCATGCTATCGGCTGAGCGGCTGCCCGAAATGCCAATCGTACTGAACTTAACGTTGGTACCGGCGAGCCGGGCTTGCCAATAGGACTTGGCATCTTCCAACTCCTCGTTCGAGCAATAATCATACAAGCCCATCACGATGAGCCCGTAGAGCTCTATTACTTCCTCGCACAGCTCGTCATCGTGCCTCAGCACGTCTCCGTTAGTATGGAGGTAAGGTACCATGCCGCGTCTTTTTGCTTCTCGGGCTAGCATCGGATTACGTTTGTCAAGCAAGGGTTCCGAGAAATGGTGAAATCCCACTCTGCCGCGAAATTCCAGAGCCTGAGCTTGATCGAGGAGATCGAGGATCTTTTCGGTCGGCATCTGCTTTAAAACGGATCTGCCTTGATCATCCAGATATTTTCCCGAGTTGTCGTGAGTGCGAGGACAGAACCAGCACGAGCGATTGCAGTTGGACTGCGATTCGATGATCAGCCGCTCAAACAGAGGAATTTTACCATTAAATCCAACTGTCATGACGCTTTACCTCATTGCGTCGAACCGCCAGAGGGTTCATTGGATTGACGCGGGTGCCACTGCAGAAGCCTGCGGGTATACGACAAATCATAGGGCGACCTGCGTTGAGCAGAGACACCGTAAATAACGTGATAACCTGTGAACTCTGCCTCAACACAGCGGCGAAGGAGGCTCCGCAGATCATCCGCTCCGATCCACAAATCGCGCGAAGGTCCCTTTACCAAAGGGTCGCGGGAATAATGACCAATGCGGACCGCCACGAATGACTCCAACAGATTCTGATCAATAAACATCTTCCCCGTGATTTCCCCAAGAGCTTTTGACATTCCATAGGCGGTGAGCGGGCGCGGCGGTATATCGGATCCAATTTTCGGCCCGTCCGCCAGATAACAAGCCGGGGCCAATTCTCGCTCCAGCGCTTTCACGGCCCAATTAGAACTGGCGTAAACTACACGCGGCACTCGATGCATAGCCGCCGTTTCAAGCACGTGCTGGGTGGCTTGAATATTGTCCCGGAGAATCCGACTCCAAGGAGCTTGGGGGAGGGATTCCGCCGCGAGATGCAAAACGACGTCAGCGCTTCTGAAAGCCTTTGTCAGTCCTGACGTGTAGACGCCACACCACTCCAGCCGGCTTCTCCACACCCTGGTCTTAGCGAGATCGTACGTCAATGTCTTTCTATCGCGGATCTTCACGCGGTCGATCAGGCAAAGTTCATGTGCTTGGGCGAGTTCGTCTAACATCTGAGCCCCGATGCCGCCCGCTGCGCCGGTGATGACAATTTTCATGGACTGAAATACGTCGGACACAAACCCATTCAAAACACTTCCGCAGACAAGATGGAAAACCCTAATGGCAGTTGCAAAGACAACCCTCAGCCCTTTTCAAGATGCCCCAATAACTCCAGACACTGGAGCACGGCGCGTCCGTTATGATAGGGACCCTTCCATGCTCCTGCTTTATCTCCCGCGGACCGACCGTGTCTATGAATGCGATCGTGCCAATCCCCGTAAACCCAATCGATCTGGTGAGTAACGAGCCACTGCAAGGTTTGCGTGAAACAATCCCAATAGATTTTCTCTCGCGTAAGGCCATACATCTGAAGCGCACCGAGCATTCCTTCTGCTTGTACCGACCATACTTTCTCCGACTGATCAGCCCGTTCGCGCAAGGGACCAGCGTAAAAAAACCCACCTTGTTTGCGGTCAAAACCGTATCGCAGCGCGTAGGCAAATAATGTCCGATAAAGGTCCATTAAAAGACTGTTAGACATCCCGGCGGCATTACATGCTTCGCTTAATAACCATATGTTTTCGATGTCGTGGCCGTAACAGACCCTGTCGTTTCGATCTCCCACGAGCGGCATCCAATCTTTTCGGTGTTGATCCGTACAGGCTCCAATACTTTGGCGCACCACCGTGTTACTCAGCACAAAAATTAACTCGGTGAGACGCTCCTTTACAACCGGCACACGGCTGAAGTAGAAAAAACTCGTCACTGCTTCCAATAAATGAAGGTGTGTGTTCATCGATTTGACATTTGCGCCCGTCTTGAGATAGCTGCGAGAATGAGCAGGCATGTCAGACCACTCGCGCGAGAGAAATTCCTTATAACACGCGTGTTGGGCATCGTGAGCATGACACTCCAAAAGGTCGAAAAGCTTGCTCGCGAGTTCGCCGGCCGAAGACTCGTTCGAGGCTTTGGCATATTCCACGAGCGCGTACAAGCCGAAAGCCTGGCCATACAAATGCTTATCCGGTTTAGCCACCCGATTGCCTTCGCTCTCCACCTCCCAGTAAAAGCCGCCAAAGTCTCTATCCCACATTCGCTCTCGTAAGTACTCGTAGCCATGCGCCGCAGCCTTCAGATAATCGTTCTTCCGGTAGGGAGAGTTGACCAATCGTGAAAAAAACCAAACGGTCCGTGCCTGGGTAACGAGTGATTTGTTTGCTGGTCCTTTCCATTTTCCCTGCAAATCATGATTCAGCCGATAGCCACCGTGGTTGGTATCGATCACTTCTGGATACCAGAAAGGAACGATATTTTTTGTAAGAATCCGATCGAGAGTATGCCTATTTCCATCTATGGTGGGGCCGTCGGCGAGCCATGCTGATGACTGGCTGTTCTGAATCCCAACATCAGAGGGGAAACCCGTTCTCAGCAAGTGACGAAATCTGAAGGATCCCAGGAGAGACACGGCCGCTCTCTTTAGCTCAGATATCCTGGGCATGATGCTGTGCCTTGCTGTTTCTCCAGAACATCGCTCAACGGTGAGCAGGTTGGCAGGCTTGGCGGCGGCTGTCTTTACTGTTTACATGGGAGCCCTTAATGGGAGCCCTAAAGTACCTGCCGTGAATCTCGATTACGTACTCGCTTTCGCATACCGCTAATCCTCTGCTGCAGCCTACGGTTGAATCGCCCGCATTTGCCGGAATCATACACCAGAAGCCGAAAAGGAAGAGACACCAACCACCACAGGAAAACATGAACACGAGAGCACTCGTACACTCCGGCCGCCCATCGTTTGTTTTGCAGCGACCCGAGCGATGCCTCGAGGAGGGCCGCAGTGTTTTCCGAAGAAACTCTCTTGACCAACGCGCGCTCCCGCGCGACGAATTTGGCCACCGCCGGAAATCGGTCGCGGCAATCGAACAAATCCAAAAACAAAGCTAGTACGTTGACCGATATTCTCAGAATCTTCTCGCGCCTGCGATTCTCGACAAACTTCTCCCAGTCTATACGGGGACCAAGCGCGCTGAGAATAAAATACAGATCGACGAAAGATTTAAGACGAGCCGCCCCTCTCTCTAGATCCTTGAAGATCGAGATCAGACTGAACACCAACTCATACTCATCGGATAACACGAAGAAGTTGCGGTTGCGCAACGCAAACTCCTGCCGCTGACGCCAAATGGCGGTATAATCGAGCGCGTGCGCGGCATTGGCGGAAAGACGCCAATGCAAATCTAGAGTAAAATTCGACTTTGCGAAGTCGAAAGCATGAGTAAAGTAAGTAGTGAGAGTTTCATTAAACAGGATTTTGGATCTTCTGATATAGCCACTGGTCCGCAACAGCCGTTCAACTGCCGGTAAATTGTCCCTGCTGACGAGAATGTCCAGATCGTAAAAAAGACGGCGATCGATTCTCCCAAAGAATCGTGTCGCCAGATACGCTCCTTTCAGGAGAATAAATGGCTGGCCGGCAGTCGCGAAGACGGCCGAGAGTTGCATTAGCTCGCGAACCAGGGTTTCCTGCCTCGCCCACTGTTGTAGAGAGAACCTTTTCAGCTCGCGCAGATATTGCTGCGGCAACGATTGTCGCACCGGAGAGCCGTCTAGTAGAGAGAAAATCAAGAGCTGAAGGTTGTGTCGTTCAATGAAACGAATGAATTCACCTTGTACGCTACCGGATCGCAAACACTCCGCCGCGGTCTCATGTTCACCTTTGAGGAGCAGAGAAAGGATCGCCAGGTGCTGCTGGAACGAGGTTGACGCCGTTTTGCTGTTCCGCCCCTTTGCCAATCGGCTAACCTGCATCATTCAGATCTCACAGGGTCACGCTAAGCCTTATGCGCTATTGGGCCGCCATTCTACTTCAGACAGCATTCATGTCCACGCAACGAGTCGAAGTTCGGGTCTTCTCAATGGCCCGCATATGATACTTGTAATTCAGATTCTGGGATCCTGTCCCTTCGGCATTTCGGCGCGTATGGCGCAACGCTGTTTCCAAACTGACGCTTTCGAAGCGATACATTCGAACTGCCTCCTGCAGGGTTTGTAGCAGCCGATCGTCGGTTTTTAGAGAGAGCAGAGCATCAGTAAAATCTTTGTCTTCAAATTGATAGTAAAACTTCGTGTGGTTCACGTGGTAGATTTTACTTAGATTGAAGTACCTTCAGTTGAGCCAGCCAGCGGCAAAACATGAACCCGAGGATTTCGTTGACGGAAATTTAAGGGTTCTAAGGACTTCAGGCGACGCTCGCGATCACGCGCACAATTTACGGCCGCATTTTGCGGCGCCGCTGCATACCGGCTCACAGCGGTATTAACTGCTCGATGCGCGGTCGCGCAGCAGTTTTAATCAGCGGCTTACCACGAGAGGCTCTAGCGAGGCCGGCATGGAGCGATCTGCTTTCGATGCGAGCGGCGTTCCCAAAAGTATCCGGCCGCATTAGCGGCTTGTGCTCCCATCATCAAGCTTGCAAATATTACCGCTTTAGCTGGACGCGCACGGGAGAACGGGTAGCGGAGCGTCCTCATGTAGAATGAGATGCGTTCCACTTTGACTGGTATTTGGCGGCGTCCCGCGCACGTCTTGTGAAAATAAAACGCTCCACGACCATAGTTGAAATGCTGCCGGGCGAAAGTGCGCCACGTCAAAGAATGAAGGTGTTCAACCACAGCCTCCGGGGCGTATATCATTTGATGGCCGTTGGCAAGCCAACGATCACATAGTTCCCGGTCTTCACCCGCAGCGCGTTTCCAGACGGCGTCAAATCCGCCGATGGCGTGAAAGGCTTTGGCCGGCAAAGCCAAGTTGTTGGACGTAAAGAAAGTGGCACGCTCCGGATCAGAATTACAATGTGCGTAAAGGTAATCGACAAGCAATTGGGACACTGTTGAATACGGATTATCGGGCACCCCATTAATGGTGCGGCCTCCTACGGCGCAATCTGGAAGAGCGGCGAACCGGCCGGCCAGAGCCTGTAGCCAGTTCGGGGCAGGCGCGCAATCGTCATCGGTAAATGCGAGAAAGTCACCCGTTGCGTGTTTCACTCCATAATTTCGGGCGGCCGCAGGGCCGGAATGGGTTTGAGTAACAAGCTTGACCTTGAACACTTTGACGAATCCTTCGATCACGCGTTTCGGAAGGGTTGTACCGCCATCGTTGACGACGATTACTTCAAAACAGTCGTGAGGATAGGTTTGCCCTGACAGCGCGCGCAAACAGGCGCTTAACTGTTGAGCCCGCTCATAGGTAGGAACGATGACCGAAAAGAAAGGACGGAAAATCGTCATGTAAAATTCTTGGTTGGTCACATAACGCGCGAGCTTCAGCAATTCAGCAGAGTCTCCTCGGTACCGTGTTCCCTTATTTCGTCGAGGGTGCGCATGATGCTTAGCGATTCGCTCAGTGGCATGATGCCGCTTTCGATTTCTCCGTCGCGTAAACACCTCATGACTTCTGAAACCTGGTAGTGGAGACCTTCTCCCGAAGGAGGGGCATATATTTTCGTCGACCGGACACCGTGGAGGAGCCGATCAAGTAATCTCGGGAACCGCTCGCGCAATTGCCGCAAAACGCGGCTTCGTTTGCAATATTTAATGACCGAGTGCACTGCCTGATGGTAACGTTTGGCCTTCGTCGGTTGGCGATGCCAATCTTGTTTTGTGGGATATCTGTAAAGCGTCAGCCTTGCCGGACAGGTAATTGGCTCATGAATTTTGATCCGGCCGGCGGTTCCGACAAGAGTAGCCTGGCGCTGGCTCTGCACACGCACCGAGCAAATCAGCGAGGCCATCCGCGGCCCGGCATACTTCAGCAAAACAGCGGCATGTTCATCCACTCCCATATCTCCCAGGATGGTGCAGCTTTTCACGGCTTTTGGCGTGCCCAGAATCATCGACGCCAGCGACAAAAGATAAACTCCTTTCTGGAGTAGCGCTCCTCCTCCCAGCTCAGCGCTGAACACCTGTCCTTCGGGATCAATAGGTGACGCGGTTCCCAAGTCAGCTATAAACTGGCTGACCTCGCCGATGGCTCCCGCGGCCAGGAGCTCGCGTACCTTGACCATCAACGGTAAAAAGCGAGTCCACATCGCCTCCATGAGAAACACGTTTTTGGCGCGGGCCAGAGCGATAACTTCTTCAGCCTCTCGCGCATTTACCGTGAACGGTTTTTCACATAAAACAGCCTTGCCGGCGTTTAAGCACAGCAGCATGTTTTCTTTATGCGCCGAAGCAGGCGTCGCGATATAAACGGCCTGCACTCGAGGATCACCGGCTAGCTCGGCGTAGCTGCTATATCGATATGGAACGCAAAACTCCTCGCCAAATGCCCGAGCTTTCGCTTTGTTACGGGAACCGATCGCGACGAGCTTAGCATCGGCAAGAAGGGCCAACTCCGATGCGAAAAGGCGCGCAATCTTTCCGGTCCCCAGGATTCCCCAATTGGTTATTCTCCCTGGACTCATTACATCACGAATAGTTCGTCGTCGAAGAGTAATGGCACTTCAGTATCAATCAGCCAAAGAGCGGGACACGTTGTGCGCGAGGAATTTTGGCCAGGAGGCCCATGCCTAAAGCAATCCAAACAATCTGCCGGATCCGGCGAAGCAGGGCAAAGGCCATCGCGCTGTCCGCTCCCAATCCTAAAAACGAAAACATCATCACTATACCGGCCTCGTGAGCTCCCACATTTCCGGGGATGAAAGCTGTGACTCGGGTGACAAGCACCAACCAGACCTGGACAAGCAGAGCAGATAAAAAGTCGTTGGTAAGACCGAGAATGCTTAAGAATACCCAAGCTTCGAGCACTCCGGAGAACCATGCCAAAAAATAGCCGATCCCCGATAAATAAAGTCGAGTTCGGTGGTTCAAATAATCCCTTAGTAGAGCGTCTGTGCAAGACATGAATTGTTCATATCGGTCGCGGAATGCCGTGAACATGCCCAGTCGTCTGCTCAACCATACGAAAGGACGGAAGAGCCCCATCCGCTGCCATGCCACGATAGCGGCAACAGCGACACACATCATAAGAATTGCAACGGTAGCGGAGGTCACCAGGGCTGGTTCGACAGTCATGTGGGTTAGAACCACCGCCAGCCCTACCGTCAAGAAGAGAAGTTCGGCCAGGGTGATCGTTGTTTTGGCGGCGATAACAGACGAGACGCTGATCTCAGACGTCAAACCCGTAAATCGAAGAAGGTGGATTTTCAGCAACTCTCCAGCTTGTGAAATCGACGGAGTTATCAGTTGTATTGCTTTAGCCGCAACAACGAAACGCGCGATTTTCGCCGCCGTGATCGGACAGCCATTCCGGGGAAAGGCAAACCACCATCCAGACGTCTCGAACACGATCACCAGGGTGTGCGGCAAAATCACCAACGGGAGCGTTTCCCACCCTACCCGCAAGAGCAGCTTGCCGATCAATTCCGGGCCGCTGTTCCACACGAGGAACGCGAACACCGCAACGCCGGCAATCAAGAGTAACCGTGTGAGAGTGGCGCGAGACCCAAGCTTGGGTTGCAGCGCGCGATTCTCTGCAGCTCGCTTGATTGTGTTGACTTGTTGTACGTGAACCCGTTCTTTGGCCATCACTTCTTCAGGAACTTCTGCAGGTGTGTTGGACTTGCTGCATCAAACTGCAAAATCGCAATCATAAGCGGCTACTCATCGCACTTCACAGTTGCCTGGGTTAATGCTGAATTTTACCAATTCGCTACTTTTCCGAGTTTGGCTCGCCAACTGACATCGATTGCTTATGCGACCAATTACACCGGCACCTCATTGGATAGCATTCGTGGCGGTGACTACGGCTCCGGCTCAAGTAAAGGCTGGCCGGCTAACCCGTGCCTGTCGACCCCCAGAGCGGCGCAGACGGTGGGGCCAATGTCCAGTATATGTGGCGGCGTCGTCGCAGTCCGTATGTTTGATGAACTGGGTATAATGAGAGCCCAGGCGCCGTCACGGTGCTCTCCGGTGCGGCCGCTGCCCCAGCCAGAAGACGGGATTTCGCCAAATTGCGGGGATTTAACTCCGGCCGACTGCGGCGGCAAGCGCTCGCTCCAATGAACAATCAAATCCGGAAAATGATGGGACGGATCACCGTATCCTAGAGATTCCGCGGCAAATTCAATTCTCGCGATAGCGGGCGCTCCGTCAGGATCGCAAAAGGTGCGAAGCCCGGACGCAATTTGCTCCAGTAACTGACCGGCATCTTTAATATCCACGATGCCCTCCCGTTCGCGTCCCCTTAGATTGAGGCGAACGTAGCCACAATCACCGCTCGGGACCATGAACGCCTTTGTCGCGCTCCAATTCACTCCCCGCATCTCGAGACGGGCAGTTAGATCCATCGTTAACCGGTCCGGCAGCACGCGGGCGACAAGCGCGCGAAGATCCGGTGGAACCGCCGCTCGTAGACGCCAAAGGGAATTACCGGCCGCCTTACTCGCGTTATTGTCGAGATTTTTTCCTGATAATACGGCCTGCAGCATGCCAGGCAACAGATGAGTGCGACTCGCGCTCGGCCCCATACCGCTTGCCGACAGCACGACAATATCCGCCTGCGGTGGCAGCGCAGCTAAAATGTCGAATAATGCTTGATCCACTGCAACATAAGCGTCACATAATGCCGCATCCAGCTTTGCGTTTGTGCCGGCATCAAACTGATCCTGTCAGTCGCGGGGGAACATCAGCGGAACGTCGGCGTAGACCCCGACCTTGCCGGCCGCCGAGAGGTCCTCGACGAACGTCCGCTCCTTGATCG
>JBBDNJ010000342.1:0-50036 GCA_040877705.1 Binatia bacterium
GTACGTATCTCATATTACCAAGCCCCGGTGGAAGATTTTTTCACAGGCTCTGAGGGTTCGGAGAATTGAAAAATCACTTATAAACAGCAAAAAGCCGACTTGACCCCTTTTGCGCCCCTAAGATTTATGATGCTCCGCCTGCGGAGCCATAAATGCTATGGTGCTCCAAAACAGGAGGGTTCTATACATGTCGCAAAGGTTATTATTCGTTAGCTGTGGCGTGCATACTGAAGCAGAAAAAGCGTTGGGCCGAAAAATTGGCGAAGTGATCGAAAAGCACAAAATGATCAGCTTCCTCGCACCCAAGGTACATCAGCCTGCCGACCTTAACACGCACGTTTTTAAGGAACTTCAACGGTGTGACGGGTTTGTCGCCGTACTTCATAAACGTGGTGAGATCCATTATGAATCCTTCCCGGTAAAACATCGGGCATCCGTCTGGATCCAGCAGGAGATTGGCATCATCTTTTACCGATCTTTTCTTTTAGGACTCGATATTCCAGCTCGGATCTACCAAGACCAAGAAATTCTTCATGAGGGATTGACTACTAACTCGATAATCAATCCAATCCCGTTCGACAATGAGGAAATGCTCTTGGAAGATTTGTCGGAGTGGCTCAAAGGACCTACATTCGATCAGCATCCCGTGTTGACGCGTCGAGACGATTTGTTTCAAAGGCGGATTCAAGATTATGAGGCAAATCAGTGGCTAGTTCTAGAACTCATCGCTGCTCATAGCAGGAACGTTGGTGATGATGTCGATTATAACATTGTGCGTAACGACTTTTTTAAGATCAGCCCAGATCCTGAACGACTTTTTGAGCGTGCATGGGTGCGTCTACGCGAGGACGGGTTGATATTTAGGAGCGATCATACGCCGCTAGTACTTCGCTTACAGCCCCAGTGGTGGGACCTAGTGCATGAGGCACTCCGTAATCGCGCACGGGTACGATGAGTTGGACCCCGACGGATAAAGGGGGATTCGTACTTTAAGGCGGTGGATCGTGCAGACGGTGTAAGAATTAAACATAAACATGGAGTGCGCCCCATTGACTGGAGAGAATCTGAGAATTTGAGAGAAGGTGCGATCGGCTCAACCAGCGGGTAATATGAGGCCCGCTAGAAGGAGTCGATCGATGGGGAAAGAACGACGAAAGTTTGATACCGGGTTCAAGCAGCAAATTATCCAGGAAGTGGAAACAGGGGTGCTGTCGGTCAGCGCTGCCAGCCGCAAGTACCAGATCTCCGGCAGCGTGATCGTGTGCGGCCCGGATCGCGTGATCCCGATTTTTGTGCTGCCGCCGGATAGCGCTGAGACTGAGTACCCGGCCCCCGTTGCTGCACCCTTGGTATGTTAACATCCTCGTCACGGTCGCCTAGCTTACCGCGCATTCGCTCGACAACGTTCCTGAAAAGACTCCCGACCCCTTTATCCCGCTCAAGAGATCGTGGCGGCAACGGCACGGGAGTATGGTAAGGGGGTCGAGGAGTTAAAGCGGCGAAGGCGCGGCGGGGAGAACCAGGCGCGGATGGTAGCCATATATCTCGGCCGGCAATTAGGTGGGCACAAGCACGAGGAGATCGGGAAAACGGTGGGACTACGCAAACCGTCATCGGTGAGTTCGGCCTATTTACTGATGAAGGAGCGACTAGCCAAAAAGAAGGAGCTTGTCCGGAGGGTTCGGAGAATTGAACTATCACTTATAAACAGCAAAAAGCTGGCTTAACCCCTTTTGCGCTCCTTTGCCAGGAATCTCAAGCACCGCGCCGCTCTTTCGCGAATGTTCTCGAAACCGATGGCCAACCCGGCAGGAGCGGCTGTTACTTGTATACGTGCTCAAGCGCGACACGATGTACTCCTTCAAGTCCCGCGAACGAGCTACCCGCAACGATGACTTGCGCGTTCTTCATCTCTTTCTGCGAGAGAAGCCTGACGAAGGGCACAAGGACAAAATTTTCGAGATCCGCGACACTTTCCACGTCAGGTAGCTCCGCTGGCATGTCAAGAACGGTAAACCCGGGGTAATTGCACGCAGTTTCTCGTGTAAGCCTCAGAAGTCCGTATTGATAGGCCAAGAGGAAGTACAGAGTCAGGGTACCGCCAAGCTTCCTGTCCCAGCGCTCACCTCCAATGTTGAAGCTGAACTTTTTTTCGTTCAGCCTAAGGCTCACCTCATCCTGCGACCAAGCCCCCGCCCGTGCCTCATTCAATCTATTCAGGTAGTCGTTCATGCCGTCGCAGAGTAGGTCCGCCGCCGTCTCGAAGTCCACCGACTCCGCTTGACTCTCTACCTCTTCATTGAGCTTCTCCACTCGAGCCTGAAGGCTCTGGATCTCGCTTGCTAGTTGTTCACGACGCTTAAGTGCCTGCCGGATTCGCTCCCACTGCTTTCGGCGCTCCTCAAGCCGGCCTGCTTGTACATCAAGCTCCGCAAGCTCGGGTGGAAGAATTGCTGCCGCTGGCCGCCGTACCCGGTCCAAATCAGAATTAAGTTCCCCAATTCGCTCAGCGGCCTTCCTCGCCTCTCGCGTAAGCTCCCGTCGCCTACCTTCAAGCTCCGCGATAAGTCTCGATGCTTCTTCGCGCTCCGTACGCAGGTGTCGAATCGCTATCTCCAGCCGCTTCCCTCCGGTTTCCGTGTCCCCCAGATTCCCAGGCAACAGGCGCCGACACAAAAAACACTCTGCACCTTCGTCATTGGAACCGGTTATTGCTTGGTCACACGCCGGGCAGTGCGTGATGCGTAGCCCGGAGAACACCTTGCCTGAGACCCGTGCCCGCTCTAATCGCTCAAGCTCGGCTTCCACATCGGATCTGAAGTCAAGGATGTCGCGCAGTCGGGCTTCGGCCGTTGCGAGTTCGTCCGCCGCCTTCTCATGCATCGCCGCTCAAGCGTCATCTCTTCCCCTCCCGCGCGTGCCCGCACCTGAATCGAGTCGTACTTAGTAGCCAACTCTTCGGAGAGCGTCTGCTCTGCGGGATCTCGATCACCCAGCATGAAGTCGAGCATCCGTAGCCACACCGTTTTTCCTGTGTTTGGTTTCCCTACAATGAGATTGAGGCCCGGCTCGAAACTGTGCCGCTCTGTGGTTCCGTCAGCCGTTACCCGCTCAATGCTCTCTATTATGAAGTTACCGCGTGTCATCACTCGATAACCTCACCAAGCGAGCGCTCGCCTACCTCCCTGTGAAATAGCTCATACACGAGATTCTTCAACCGAGTTCCACTCTTACCTCCCAGAACTTTCTTGACCTGCTTCATGTGGCCAATGAGCCTTTCAAACGATGAATTCTCAGTGAACTCCTCCGCTACCCGCACTCCCTCATCCGTAAGCTCCAGCTGAAAGGAAGCGCCTTTGCGCGAAACGACAAGAAGCCCATGCGCCTCTAAGTATGAGAGCAGCTGATAATACCGCTCGTCCCAAGGCCCATAGCGATACCGGACCATTCGCGACTCGTCGGTGGCTTCCGGGTTCCCCGCCTTGCCCTCGGCCGCTGCCGCCACAGCGAAGAACGCGGGATAGCGGACAAAGAAGTCAAGTTTTGCCATCTTGGTGAGTGAATCAATCCGCGCGCCCTTAGTCCCGCAGTGCCGGAAAAGAAGCAGCAGCCGTGCGGCATGCAACTCCATCACGTCTTCTGCCACTACCGGTCTGGATACCGGCGCATCAGCGAGTTCCCGAAGGCGTTTCATACATCCACCTTCACGAAGCGATGTTGGCAAACATCGGTGATGTAATACATACAGCCGTGGAAGAAGTCCTTCGAAAGGCGGGCTCCCTCCGGCGCCTCCCTTCGAAGCTCCTCAAGGGCCTTCAGAGTTCGATGGTGAAATTCTACGCCGGATTCGCTGATCTCGCCGCTGTCGAGACTAGCACGAAGCTGAAGCAGCTCCGCCCGGACTTTGTCCTCCCACGCCAGGGACACGTCTCTCTCGAGGTAGTTTGGGCGCAACCATCTTGCCAAATAGCTGCGCCGAAGGGACTGTGCTGAAGCTATCACGTCTTCAGCGATTCCCGCCGTTTCGAGCTTCTCCTGCAACGCGCGACCTCCCGCTTCAGAACCACCGTATTCGAGTAGCTGCACCTGCTCCGTGAACCATGCCGCAAATTCATCTTGACTGAGCTTTCCAGCGCCGCGATCCAGCGATTTGTCTGAGTCTGCAGCTTTCCTTACTTTCAGTAAGAAAAATTCATAGAGCTGCTCGCGCTGATCTGATACCAAGAACCGCCCCATGTTATCCACAGCATGTCCAAGGCTTTGCAAGTTGCGGTTCTGGAGGGACGTCTCGCTATGCCCGACCTCCCAGAGGGTCCGTTCCGCCCACAACGCTGGCCCGTTACCATTGGCTGATTGGACGCTATTCAGCTTGGCCTCAAGCGCCTCGCAGAGCCTCTGCATCCTCTCTGAGCCTCGGACGCGGGCCTCAGCGCTACATGGCGCTTCAAGGATTCTGAGTTCTTCCGCAGGCGGCCTCCGGGTCACAACGCGAAACCAGCAAGGCTCTATGCAGCGATCGTTTGCCAGGAGCTTCTCTAGAACCGAACTCCCAATCTTGTTCCCATCTCGCCTGCAGAGCAGTGCCACCGACCAGAGCTGCTCGATCTTTTCTCCCTTGACTTGGACGAACTCGACTTCCTGTTCGCCGACCTCTCCCCGGATAAGGGTTACATCGTCAAGCGTCTCGCACCAGACTGCCACAAGATTTTTCGAGAGCAACATCTCAAGACAAAACCCTGCGGCAACGTGGTCTTGAAATAGGAAACCCTGTCTCGCCGCCGTGCCGCCGAGTTCGAGCGGCTCAAGCTCGTGGATTGATTTGCCGAGAATCATCTACAACGCGCGCATATCTCCTCGGTTCACCGGCAGATAACTGGACCTAAATAATACGAGTGCCCCGTGATCAATATGAATTACTAAGTATACTGCCGAACGTCCGACGCATATTTGGGTTCCCTTAGAAATTGGAAGAGCGAAACGGGTCGAAATATCCCCCAGCTGGGAACATTTTGTCAAGGATAATCCCGGATTTTTCACCAGAAGAGAAGAATAATGCCGCGCTTCGTGGCATAAAGGTTGTGTCACCAAACAATTACGCGCAGGGAGAGCGGCCTTATGGAAACACAGTGTACATACGAGAACAGATGGAATTTCAGCAACTGGGGCGTCGTGAAGTGATGGGGAGATTTGACGGGGGCAAGATCAGCTCGGACGCAGGAGGGGTGTTGCTGCGAGGGGTCTCAGGGCAGAGGGTCTTGGGGTCGGTCTTTACTTTTGATGTCCCACTCGTAGTGTAGGTTCAAAAAACTGGCTAATTCCATTGGTTATAAACTGCCTTGACGATTAGTTGATCTCGCGTCCTTTTGCCAGGACTTCTCTCTGCGAATAGCTTCTCTAAAGTCGGTCGGCCGGCGAATCTTTGTCCTTTCGGTATCTCTCGGATCTGCTGCTTCTCGTGATCGGAATGGATCGGGTCAGGAATGGATCGGGTCGGGTCTTTACTTTTGACTATTTAGCAGCGCGCGTAAGTCGAAACCATTCACTCTCAATCATCCGGATGAGCAAATGATTTTGGCAGAACCTGGCGCATGATCCGCAGTAAGTTGCCGCCGAGAATTTTGCCGATCGCTGCTTCAGGATAATTTCGTCGCTTGAGCTCCGCCGCCAGGTTTTCTCTCGCAAGCAAGTTGGCGCCGATGCCGACGCGCCGGTAAACACGATCATCGCTCCAATCGCGTTTTTTCAATTCCGCCGCATAGGTCGGCACGTACGGTGCGATCCGTTGCGTGTCCTTGTATGAACGGTGGAAATCATCCTGGGCAGAGACGCCGATGTGATCGACGCCAACGAGCTTCACGCAGTAGTCGACCCAGTCGACATATTCACTGACGCTGGTGTTGGCGCGCACATCCTGGCAGATCACGCCGCCTTTCTTCGCCGCGGCGACGATCAGGGGATCGGGCGCGCTGCGCGGCCGGTTGAACAAGGTTCGGCTGGTCGAGTGGGTAAAAATTACCGGCTGCTCCGACAATTCGAGCGTTTCGAGTGCGGTGCGGTCGCCGGAATGGGAGAGATCGATGAGGATCCCAAGCTGATTCATTCGCTTTACCGCTTGACGGCCGAGAGATGTCAGACCGGTGTCGACCTCGCTGGCATGGCCGCAGCCGTAGTAGCTGTTTTCACTGAAGGCCAAGGACAAACAGCGCAAGCCCAGATCGAAGAAAGCGTCGAGCAAACGCAAGCTGTCGCTGAGCGCCTTGGGGTTTTGCAGTCCGAATAGCACACCGATTTTGCCGCGATGCTCAGGACGATCGAGATCGGCAGCGCTGCGCAGAACGTAAGCATGCCGATGGCCGCGGACGATCGCTTTTACCGTCTCGAAGTTTTCGATGCTCTCAAGCGTGTCATCCCAAGTAAGATTGCCAGTGCAGCCGACGACCGCAACGCCCTGCTCGCGCAGTTGATCGATAAACGCCGGCGACAAATCCTCCGGCCACGGCGCGCCGAGACAATTCACGATACCACTGTGGTGTTCGGGTAAACTCATGATCGCTTCCTCCCTGCCAACACTCCGATAATGACTTAACCCGTTAGCGAAATTCACGCGCGAACAAAACGAGCTCCTGCCGGCACTGCGTTAACCAAACAAGACCAATAGAGTTACTCAGATACCTTTCCCGCAGACGGCTCCGCTGCAGAGTTCTTGTCCAGGCATTCGGAGCACACGCCGGTTTGTTTTTTCCAGAAGCCTTTGAAGAAATGTCTCCGGCAGAGAATTCTTCGGCACTGCTTGCACGCCGCGCCGCTTAGCTCGCCAAAGGTTCGCTTGCATATGCCGCAGGTTAACGGAGCCACCGAGAGCATTATCGCAGCCCTCCCCTTGGCCAGCTCCGCAAAACCAAATCAGCAAGGAACAGGAACAAGCCCAGACCTGCCAGCGGCCACCAGATTTCTTGCCCGCGGGTGCCTTTTCCCGGAGTCGGGGTATAGAGGCGCGCGACGCCATCCTCTATTTTGTCGGGATCGATCATCTCGCCGCCGGTCTCTTCGGCAAGACGGCTGAGGAGCGCCATGTTGGGTTTGAGTTCACGATACTCCTTCGGATAGGGAGCGATGTATGGAACGGTTGCCACGGGCTGGACTGCTTCTCCGGAACCCCCTTCAGTATAAAGAGTCATCAAATGAATGCCGCGCTGCGCAGGAATGAACTTCGTCTCGTAGCGTCCCGGCGCTGTTTGTTGAAGAGTTTGCTCCAGCGTGGTCTGATTCGGAGCGGCGATATTGGTCTTGAGTTCAAGATGATTGAGAAACGTTCCGTCCTTGGAGAGCAAATCGGCGACGACCCTTACCGCGTCCCCTTCCGGTTGTAACTCCGCGCGCATTCTCGTTTCGAGCAGCTTGCGCATGGTGTCGCGCGCCAGCTGACTGGCCCATTGGGGAAAGCCTTTCCATGTCACCCATTCTTTTCCCCAAGGACCGCTCAAATCCGAGGTGAAGGCCATCACCCGACCGACGCCATAGCGCCACGCTACCAACAAAGGATCTTTGTCCGCCTTCATGAGCAATTCGGCGCGCGCCTTGGGGTAGGTGAGCACATAGCCGCTCAGCGACGGCAAACTGCTTTGACTAATGCCTTTGAGCGGACCCACCGGCGCGACGATACTCGGCGTGAGCGATTTTTCCACCAGCAAATCGCGCGAAATGAGCAGAGTTTCCGCGGTAAAAATCTGCGGAATCGTCTGCGGATCCAAGGCCACATAGCCTCTGCCTTTGCCCTCTTTGGCGATGTCGGCCATGAGCTGAACATCGGCATCATTGCCTACTGAAACCGTCGAGACCGTAATGCCGTCGCGCGCCATGCGTTGCGCCAGTCTTTGAAAATCCGCTTTATCGGTGAGTCCGTCGGAAAGCACGATGACGTGCTTGATCGCGGCTTGTTTGGCCGCAATCTCACGATGGGCCTCGACCAGGGCTTTATAAAGATCCGTGCCGCCGTCCGACTGCAGCGCGGCGAGCTTTTCCGAAATCCATTCTCCTTTACCGACGTGACGAAAGGGAAGAACCCAATCCCACGCGGCGTCGAAGCCAATGATGCCGACCTGGTCCGCTGGATTCATGATATCGGCCGCCGCGATCGCGGCGGCCTTGGCAAGGTCGAGCTTGGTGCTCCCGTCTTGCCCGGCGCCCATGCTGCCCGACTTATCGAGAACGAAAAGCAGCGCCACGTGGGGCAAGTCGAGTCTGGCGGGCGGGCGCATGTCCACGGGAAGAATGCGTTCCAGCGGTGTCCGATAGTAGCCGCCGGCACCGTAGCTCTGCGCGCCGCCGATCACCAACAAACCGCCGCCCAAGTCGCGGACGTATTTTTCAATGTTCTCCATCTTTGCGTGGGAGAGTTGAAAGGCCGGCACATTATCAAGGATTAGCAGATCGAAGGAGGCAAGCTCGGTGAGACTCATGGCCGATCTTTCCGGCGCAGACTCCACAATAGAGTATCCCTGAACCTGTAATACCCGGGACAAGAAGCGCTGGCTCTCCCTGTTCCCCGAAAGCAGCAAGACCCTGGGCGGTCCCTTAACTTCAACCACTCCTTGCAGCAAGTTGTTTTCGGCAAGGGTATCATCGCTCGACTCGACGAGCAGTTCATAGCTATGGTTGCCGCGTTTAATCAAATTGTCGCGGAAACTCAGCTGATTGGCTCCGGACCGTAATTGCACCTCTTGTTCATGGATCAGGACGCCGCCGCGCAAAAGTTTGATGCGCGCCGGCGCATCGCGAAGGCTTTCGATCTTGACATTGATTTCAAAGCCCTCGGCGCTGTCCACTTGCCGAGGCAGGTCAAGAGCGCTGAGGTAGATTTCGTTTTTGCCGCGGGAAAGGCTTACCGGCAGTGCCCAGACCTGAGCGCCCTGCGAGCGCAGCAATGGAATAATTCGCGAGATCTCGCCGCGATTCTCATTGCCGTCCGAAATGAGCAGAATCTTTCCCTGGCGCCCCTCGCCCATTTGCGCCAATGACGCCTGCAGCGCCGCCTGGATGTCGGTCTCTTCACGGTCCAAGCGTGAAGTGGAATCGCCAGCAGGAAACTCCTGGCGCGGCAGAAACTCCCATTCCGGCACGCGGCCGAATACGACCATGCCCGTGCGCGTGTCCTGATTCCTGACGCGCGCTGCGGTTTCGAGAATCTCGCGCGCCTTTTCCCGACCTTCCTGTCCGACGCTGCGCGAGAGATCGACGTCGAGCACGACATCCAGAGCATTGCTCGCTTGAAAGATTCTCGGATTGAACAAAGCCAGCGAAAGCGCGCCCAACGCTCCGGCCCGAATGAGAATCGGGGACAACGGGAAGCCGGTACGAAAAGCCAGGAGCATTTCGGTAGCGAGCAAAACCAACACTGCGACCAACAGTATCGGCCACAAGGAGAATCCGGCTTCCAGCTTTTCATTGCCGCTGCTCGCTGTGGTTGCGGCGGCCGTCGCCGCGTTCACGCGCGGGATAATTTGCGACTCCGCCTCATCAAAAAGATTGACGGCAAAACGGCCTTCTGTACCGGTGCTTTTGTAGCTATAGAAACCTGCCTCAAAGGTTTCGGCGAAAATCAAAGGGTTGGCCACAGGCTTCAAGCTTTCTTTCTTGCCCGACGGCGCAGTCACTTCAATGTCGCCGTCCGCGGCCGGCAGACGCAGCGCGATGGGACTCCCCGAGCGCACGCTGCGTGCCGGAAATTCGAGGCGCTGGGGCTGAAACCATTCGAAGGCGTTATGAAACAAAACAGGAAACGCTACTCTGAGCGGTAGATCCGATGCCATGAGATCGAAGCCGATCACCAGTGCTCGGAGCTTGCCCTTTTCTACAGCAACGAGCAGAGGACTTTCTGAGGAACGAGCCAGAATAGCTCCGTTTCCCGTCAGCGCTAACCGGAGTGATTCTTGCACGTACAAATCGCCGAGACTCAACCCGTCGGTAACCGGGTGCTTGGCCACTGGAGAAACAACTTTCGGGTTCTTTATAGTGCCCTCGAGGCGCAGAGGGAGATTGGGCGGCAGGGTGTTTATGAAGATAAAATTGCCTTGCGTAAGCGCGGGAACCGGAACGCGGTCGAAAATCACCGTATCATATTCCAGCGCGGTTGAATGCTGCTCCCACTGCTGTAACGTGCTGACTTGCACGTGGGGAAAGAAGCGAAACAGGTTGGTTAGAAACGGATTTCCGGGGCCGACATAGAGGAGCCGAACGGGCGGCCCATCGCTGATAACCGAATAAGCGCGGTTGTCGGTGACGAAGTCATCGTCGATTTCTAAACGGGCGCCCAAAGCGCCCGCCGGAGATCCATCAATCGGATAGATCAGGACCCGGCGACCTTCCGGTTCGACTTCGACGGTCTCTTGGATTAGCGTCTTTTCCCCCAGCGTCAATGCCAGCGGAACGCGGACCATTTTTGCCATAAAGTTTTTCACGTGCACCATGACCTCGACTTGCGACGGGCGCTCCGGATAGCGGCGCAATTCGAAGCCGACGATGCCAACGTTATCTTTGCCGCCGTCGACTTTAATAAAACGAAGGTGGGCGGCCGCGGCGCTATAATCTTCGGCTCCGTCAAAGGCGCCGTCGCTGATCACCACGACGCGGTCCGCGCTACCGCGCTTGAGAAACGCATGGGCAAAAAGAATCGCCTCTTTGACTCGCCCGGGAGCGTCGGTGGCATTTAAACTTCGCGCCAACTCCCGCAGCCTTCGCTTGTCCGACGTAAAGGGCAGGAGAAGCCGCGGCTCCACGCCGGCGCCGATGACCATCATCTTCTGATCCGGCGCCAAATGATCGACCGACGAAAGAAATTCGCGCCGCGCTGCTTCGAAGCGATCCCCCGAACTGCCTTTCGCTTTCATGCTGGCGCTCAAATCGATGACCATGACCGTGTCGCCGGACATCGCGCCGAAGTGCAACAACGCCGGATCGGCCAGCGCGGCGATCAGAACCGCGGCGGCCACGATTTGCAAAATCATCAGGAGGTTCTTCCGCAGCAACCATCCCAGCCGCGTCGCCAGCGGCTGCTCCTTAAGCACACGCTCCCATAGAAACAGCGTGGTGGTGCTTACTTTGAATCCTTTGGGTTTGAGACTATGGAGAAAAAGAATCAGCGGGACAGCCCCGGCAAGCAGCAGCAGCGCGTGTGGAACACCCCAAAGCATTTTGTTTCAGGTGACGCTGCTGACTTGACGCAGCGTTTTCAAAACAAACTCATCGAACGGTATTTGCGTCGTCGTGCGCAGATAATCGATTTGGCGGTTCGTGCAAATAGCCTCGATCTCGCCGAAATAACCTCGCAACTCCTGCTGATAGCGACGGACCAGCTCGGCATCCAGGACCAATCGGCGCTCGCGCCCGCCCTCGACGTCCTGGAGCGTGATGTCGCCCGACGGTTTCGGGCTGCTCTCTTGCTCGTCGATGATATGAACCACCAACAACTGATTCTTTTTCAGGGCGAGTTCCTCGAGAGCGGCGCGCCACCCGGCCGGATCGAACAAGTCGCTGACGACGATCACCAAGCCGGGATGAGGAAACAGACGGGAGAAGGAATGAATCGAGGATCTTAAGTCGGTTTCGCCGCTGCACGAGAGCGGGCCCAGGAAGTTAAACAGACGCAGGATCTGCTTTCGTCCTCTGCCAAGCGTTAGCGGTGTATGCAAAGCGGTCGCAAACGCCGCGCCGCCGACACGATCCAAATTCTTCAGGCCGATGTAGCCCAATGCCGCGGCGACTCTTTTGGCATAGTCTATTTTCGCCGGCGACCCTTCCGCCATGGAGCGGCTCGTGTCGACCAAAAGGTAGATGTTCATCTCTTCTTCGGCGGTAAACACTTTCACCAGGAGCCGCTCAAGCCGCCGGTAGATATTCCAGTCGACATAGCGAAGATCATCGCCTTTTTGATACTTGCGGTAGTCGGAAAATTCCAAGCTGAAACCCTTGCGTGACGTCGGGTGCTCGCCTTTAGCCCCCGCCCAACTGAGCCGCTTGGCAATCAGGCGCAGCCGCTCGATCTTCTTGAAAAATTCGGTATCGAAAAAGGTACCGGGCGGCGCCTTCGGAGTCTCGGGTTGAACGGTTTGTTCAAACGATTTCGTTTCCTCCTTGGACGGGCTCGGCAGAAACGGCGCAAGCCGCGACCGCAGGGACCTTTTTTCGCGCGTGACGACGCTGTGGAAATGCGCTGACGACTTTTTCAATCGATCGTGCAACGCCGATACCCAGCTCGCAGCGCGGTACTCTGAATTCATAAAATACCCGGCGGAACTTCCGCAACCTGCGCGACTATTTCCTCGAGAATTCTCTCGGCGCCGATCCCTTCAGCATCCGCTTCCAAGTTGAGAATCAGGCGGTGGCGCAGACTTGGCAGAAGCATGGCGCGGACGTCATCGAAAGAGACATTGGGTCGTCCGGCCAACAGCGCGCGCGCCTTGGCCGCCAGGATCAAGCTTTGCAGCCCTCTCGGGCTAGAGCCGTACAAAACGAACTTCCGCGCCATAGCGGCGCCGTTGCCTCGCTCTTTTTGCGGCTGGGTATTAAGGACGATCCGCACGGCATAATCTTTTACGACATCGGCCAACGGGACATCCCTGATCCACTGGCGCATTTGCAGAATCGCCGTCGCATCCAGGACCTCGCGCAGAGCGCCGGGCGACGCCGCAGTCGTGAGATCCGCTATTCGGCTAAGTTCCGCATGCGACGGATACTCCAACACCAGCTTAAAGAAAAAACGATCCACCTGCGCTTCCGGAAGCGGATAAGTTCCCTCCATCTCGATCGGGTTTTGCGTCGCCAGCACCATGAACGGATGTTCCAAGCGATGCAGCTTGCCGCCAACGGTGACGTTTTGCTCCTGCATGGCTTCCAATAACGCGGACTGGGTTTTCGGCGTGGCCCGATTGATCTCATCGGCTAGGACAATGTGAGCGAACACAGGGCCGCGCTGAAATTCAAAGACTTTCCTGCCCGAGGGATCGTCGGTGAGCATGTTGGTTCCGGTAATGTCCGCCGGCATGAGATCGGGCGTGAACTGGATGCGCGAGAAACTCAGGCTTAAAATCTCGCCGAGACTGCGCACCATCAGCGTCTTGCCCAAAGCCGGCACGCCCTCGAGCAAACAGTGGCCGCCGCAAACCAACGCGATGAAGATCTGTTCGATCGACTCCTCATGGCCGACGATGACCCGCGCCATCTCGGCCTTTAAGTCATCGAAAGAGCGGCGCGCGCGCTGCATTCGTTGTTCGATGTCGGCGATGGATTCCATGACGTCACTCCCTCAGTGCCAGACTAGAGTAGTTGGGTTTTCGATCCATCACTCCGCCGCTCCGATACTCCAACCTCCCGGCTGCCCGCACTGGCCGATTGCTCCTCTTTTCACTCATTGTTCCCTAATGACAAAAAGTAGTTCCTGATCGTTTCCTTCAATGCTTCCGGAACCTGCTCGGAGTTGAGTTCTTGTTCCGCCTGTCGCCGGTAAGTAGCGATGACTTCGTCTTGCGAGACCTCATTCTTCCCACTCGAAGGTTTTACTTTCAACACCGCGCCGCTGCTGTTGCCCTCGCCGA
This sequence comes from Binatia bacterium, assembly GCA_040877705.1. Lineage (GTDB taxonomy): Bacteria > Desulfobacterota > Binatia > UBA9968 > UBA9968 > WHTF01. The sequence goes on from JBBDNJ010000342.1 coordinate 13,590, forward strand.
GCAAGCCTTTAAGATGCGTCGCCGCCCCCGCGGGAAATTGCGGCGTAGATTGGAGCGGCGTTGCTTTTTTCATTCCTGGCTCGCTGCCCGGCAAGTTACTGGCGCTATTTGCCTTTTCACCGTCGCCCGGTAAATCCTCCTCGCCGCGTCCGGCGACCCGCGCGTTGCTCTCAGCCTTCTCACCCGGCGCCTGCTTCGCCAGCTGCTCGAGAAATTGTTGCGCGTCCAGCAAAGTACGCCGGTCCAGTTCGCCGGTAACCTGCTTGTCCATTGCGCCGAGAACGGATTTCAATTCGCTTTGGCTAAGCGAACGGTTTCCCGAACCCTGCTGATCGAATTGCCGCTGGAGCTGCGGTAACGTTGCCAGCCGGTCAAGCCACTGTTGTCCCAACTCGCGCTCCCCCTTGACGCCATCGGGAAATTTCAGCAGCTCTTGCGCCGCTTCGAGTTCGGCCTTCAGATCCTTGAGGATCTGGCGGCTCTCCGCCGTTGCGAACGAGGGCTCTTTGCCGGCGGATTTTCCGATGGCTTCAACCTTGCTCGTCATGCGGGTCAATTCGTCTTTAAATTGTTCATCGGCGGTTTTTGCCTCGATGCCCTGCTGCGCCACCTTCTCCAGTTCTCGCCCCATTTGCAGGCTTTCACGCAGTCCTTCGCCGCCGGCCTTTTCTTGAAGCAGGCGGGAAAATTCTCGTACCTTATAGGCCAGGGTCTGCTGTGCCGGTGGCTGAACATCCCGGCCAAACCGGAGATCGATATCAAACCAGAGAAGGCCAATCCAAACGAGCAAAAGCGCAGGCGCGGCATAGTGTTGCCAGTGCCAGCGCCGGCGGAACAGACCTTTGGGATCGAGCGTCTTGAGGCGGTCTGCCGCCTCGCGAAGGACCAGGAGCGCAGTCGCTTCGGTCGCATTGCGTTCCGACAATTCCCATGCGGTTACCGCGCGCTCGTCCAGGCGCAGCGCCTTATCCACGCCTACCATCGCCCGCGTTGAATCTTCGCGGCGCCAACGCCGCCCGAGAAACAGGAACGGCGCAAACAGGAAAAAAAACGGCGCCGGTATGAACCAACGGAGATCGCTTGCCGGTAGAAGTGAGTAAAACGGCAGCAACACCAACGCCGCTACGAGTGAATAACAAATGAGCGTCACGAGGATCTGCTCACGCCGTTTGCGTTGTTCCCAGCTCAACAGCTCGGCAAATTTCCTTTCGAGGATTTCCGGCGCATTCACGTCGTCAATTCCCTCCTCAGCGCCCAGCGGTGGGCGATCAGAGCCATGCCGCCGAGCAGCAGGTGACCGGTCAAATGGACGGCGGTGGCGGACCATTTCGACCCGGCGATGGTCAGCGGCGCCAACTCCTGTCGAGCCAGAATAGCCAGCACAAACGCCAACGGGTTCAGCGGTAAATAGAGGAGCAAGGATAATATGATTAAAGTGAAAAAAAAGCAGCGAATAAACACTTGCCGGCTCTCGGCGCGCCGCTCCCATTGAACCAATGCAAACAAGCCCCAAACGCCGTAGCCCAATGCATAGAAGAGTAAAAGCAAAAACGTGATGGCTACAGTGAATATTGGAGTGCGCGCGATGGCCGCGGCCCAGATCAAAAACGGGGCGCAAAGGAGCACGGAAAGCCCGACGTGTAACGAGAGGAACGACAGTTGAGCGCGGCCGATCGCGGCGATCGACTGGCCACGGTCGCGCGTCCAGCTTCTGAGTGACTGAAATTTCCACGAGGCGAACTCCTGATTGGCTACGCGCAAGGCGAAATAAACCGTCAGCAACAACACCGTCACCGCGGTGACCTTGAAGAGACTCGCCGAACCGCTCCACATCTGCGCATCCAGCGACGGCAAGTAAAGCGAGAGAAATTCAACCGGCGCGATGATCATCAACATATAGAAATAGACCGCAAAGCCATGTCCTTCGACAAAGAAGATATCGATGCTTTCGCGCAGAACCGGGTTACTCCTCATTCGTCCTCCGCTGTTGTCAGTGGAATGATGGCCCGAAAGAGCGTGTAGTCGTGCGCGCGTATGCGCGGATCGTCAACGCTGACCCGGCGCTCCGGCTCTTTCACCCAGCCGAAAAACACCGCCGCGCCGGCGTCCCAACGCACGGACTCACCGTCGCGCGGAAAAAATGAAGAGTGAAATAAAATGTCACGGGTTTTGTCCTGAAAAGGAACATCCCGCAGATTGAGCGCATCGGCGCGAATTGACCCGCCGCCGTCGCGCCCCGTTTCGGGCGCGAGCGGAAAAACTTTACTCCAACTTGCACCGCGCGGGATATCGCCCAAAGCATGGCGCCGGCCGGGTGACACCAACCAACAGTCCACCAAATCTTTGTTGCTTTGGTTGTTGACCTTCATGAGCAGCTTATCGGCTTGCGCTTCAAACTCGGCGCGAAACGGAAAGCGGTCGATGAAGCGCATGCGAAAGAGCCTATAATCCCACTCGCGCAGCGGCAAGCGATAACGGCTGGAACCGCCGCCGTCTTGCTGCATCACCGTCTCTTCCGGCCGTTCCTTGGCGGGCATGGAAATGGGAGTCATATCGATCCAGCCCGGCGCCAATTGAAGGCTGTATTGGCGGATTTGAGTCGAGAACATCGCCACGTTCGACTGGGCCTCAACGTAATCGTCGGCAATACTATCGAGCACGGTGGAAGAAAGAAGCACGCCGTCCGGGATGTTACCGCCGCGGCTGAACAGGGTATAGCCTCCCAGCCCGGCAACCGCAACGAATGCCGTGAAGCAGATGACGAGCGTGCGCGGCCAAAACCATTTTCTCTGCCACAGCCATGCTAACACCGCGATGCCGGCGAAATAGCCGAGCATCGCAAGAAACAGAGAGCCGGTCGGAACGTAGGTGGAGATAAATGAAGGGCTAAGGATGATTCGTGCGAAAATAGCGTCGTCCCAACGAGTTCGCGGCGACAAATCGTCCTCCCCGACCGGGGCCACGAGGTTTCGCACAAGCTGTGGCAAACCTTCCCATTGAGCAAGCGGCGGCCGCCCGACATCGACCGATAAATAGGTGATCCGCCCTTTTCCCCGGCTAGTTTCGACGAGAATTGGAATTCCCGCCGACTCAAGCAGAATTCTTCCATTCAAAAGGGTTGAGGCCTGGGCCCAGACGTCGTCGATGGGCACAGCTTTTTCGCCTTGCGTCGCTTGCGGAACGAAGGAGATTCTACGGCTTCCGGTAACCCGCACGGGCAGGAACCGGCTGATCGCAGGCTCTTGGTAAAGCGCGTGATTGAGGCTGCCGAGAATCACCATTCTACCGCCGGCGCTCAGCCATGTGTCTAAAGCGAGCAGCTGATAACGGGATAATTCTCGCAGCGATTGGTCGTAAAGAAGCAAATGCGATACCCCGAGCAAGGCTCTGGGATCGGACGGCAATTCGTTCAAAGCGACTGCGACCAAGCGATTGGGCGATGCCGGTCCGAGCGAGATGGATATAGAGTTGGTTTCGCTCACCAGCAACATCACCGGCACCGGGGAAAAATAGCGCCGCAAATCCAGCTCCCGGGAAGCACTCCCAACCGGGCTCGAAAAAGCGATCGTCAACGGCCGGCTGATAAAATCAGGATCGATTGTGAGCTGGACGGTTTTCCGGGACTGGGCGGATAGAAAAAGTTCTCTTCGATAGTATAACGGATAAGGAACGCCGCCTTTTGCGGCGCCGCCTTTCCAAACTTGGACTTCCAGAGATCCTTCGGCGGGGCGGCCGGAGTTACGGAGCTCGATCTCCAGTGGAAAAGGGCGCCCCAGTTGAAAGACGCCATGAAAACCGACGCGCGCTTCGATGAGGATTTCAGCGCAGCCCAGGGATGAAAAAAGCACAAGGAAATAGAAAAAAGAAAAAAGACCGGTCACACGCGAGCCGGCCCGACAGCCTTTGATTCGAAACCCGGGAAGCGCTAAAGCCACACTGCCGTGCCGACTCCGTGGTCGATCACGGAGATAACCTCGAGCCGCCTTTCCAGCTGAAAAGGACATGATCCCTTTCCAGAAAGGCCCGCGCCACTACAGGAGAGATCTAATCGATGTACTCGATACTCAAGATCTCGAATGAACGCACGCCCGTGGGGGTGCGGACCTGAACTTCGTCTCCCTCGCACTTGCCGATTAAAGCACGAGCAACGGGAGAGCTAATAGAAATTTGTCCGTTCTTCGGCTCCGCCTCATGATCACCGACGATTTTGTATATCACTTTGTCGCCGGTATCACCATCGGCCAGAGCAACCGTCGCGCCAAATACGACTTTATCGCCGGACAATGTTGTAATATCGATAACCTGGGCGCGCGCCAGACGGTCTTCGATCTCGCGAATTTGGATATCGAGCAGGGATTGGCGATCCTTCGCCGCGTGAAATTCGGCGTTTTCAGAAAGGTCGCCATGCTCCCTCGCCTCTTCGATTTCATGAACATTCTTCGGACGCTCGACGCTTTTCAAGCGTTTCAACTCGTCCATCAAAAATTGATAACCCCGATTGGTCATGGGAACGCGCTCGTCTGTTGCCATATCCTCGACTCCTAAACAAAATAAAACCTCTCGGGAATAAATCCTGAGAGGCTCTGGGTTGGCCGCTCGCCTCACTTTTACTATTTCGTGAAGCTCACTAAAAATCACTTTATCATCCTCGACAGTTAATTCAACTCCAACACGATCCAAAACGAGACGGTCTAGAAGGTCAGTCCCGCGCCCAGTGTAACCGATCAAGCAGCGGTTAAGCCGGATTTTAGGCCCTTTTTATCGGACCAAAAACGTGGCAAGCCACGCCGTGGCTTTCTGAACTAAAATCCAACGGCGGTTCGGTTTGATCGCAAATCGCCTCACGGTAGGAGCAGCGCGGGTGGAAACTACAACCCGACGGTGGATTGACCGGGCTGGGCACATCGCCTTCAAGCAACACACGTTCCTTTTTTCGGTTCATGTTGGCAACGGGCACCGATGAAAGCAATGCTCGAGTGTAGGGATGCCTCGCGTCCCGGTAAATGGTGTCGCTTTTGGCGGTCTCCACGATCTTGCCGAGATACATGATAGCCACGCGGTGGCTGATATGCTCCACGACACGCAGATCGTGGGAGATAAACAGATAGGTCAAATGCATTTTCTCTTGCAGCTCCTGCAAGAGATTGATGATCTGAGCTTGGATGGAGACATCGAGCGAAGATACCGGCTCATCGCAGACGATGAAGCTGGGACTGACGCCCAACGCCCGGGCAATGCCGATCCGCTGGCGCTGTCCGCCGCTAAACTCGTGCGGATAACGGTCGTAATGATCGTCGCGCAAACCCACTTGATGGAGCAGTTCCATGACACGATCGCGTTTGGCCCTGCCCTTGGCGAGTTTGTGAATCTCAATGCCTTCGCCGACGATATCGCCCACCCGCATACGCGGGTTGAGTGAGGCATAGGGGTCTTGAAAAATAATCTGCATCTGCCGCCGCATGTCGCGCAATTCGCGCTGTGACATCGTCAGCAGGTTCTTGCCCTGGAAGAAAACCTCGCCGTCAGTGGGCTCAATAAGCCGCAAGATTGCCCGGCCCAAGGTCGATTTGCCGCAACCGGACTCTCCCACAAGACCCAACGTCTCGCCTTCCTCGACGCTAAGATCGACGCCATCGACGGCTTTCACGACGGCCTTACTACGGGAAAAAAGGGCTTCACCGACCGGGAAGTGCTTTTTTAAATTGCGAATTTCTAGAAGGCTCATCTGTCAACCCTGTGAGCATGCATTGCCGACTATATGAGGCAAAAGCTTACTCTTATCGATTTTCCTTTGGCAATTTTAGATCCGCGCATTTCTTCCGCTTCTCCACGCCACAGCCCGCAATCGCCTTCTTTGTCGCCCTTTCTAGCTTTGTCTCAATTCCGTGTGCGGAAAATGACAAGCAACCGTATGTCCCGGCTCTTTTTCGACCAGCCGCGGTTCATTTTGGGCGCAGAGGTCAGCCGCCCTGGGGCAGCGATCCCTGAACCGGCAGCCGCTGGGCAATTGGAGCGGATTTGGTACAACCCCGGGGATCGCGTCCAGCCGCTTCTTCTTGCTACCGCCGGTCCCGGGCAGTGAATTTAATAATCCAACCGTGTACGGATGAAAAGGGTGAGTGAAAATCGCTTGAGCACTGGCCCGCTCGACGATTTTACCGCCATACATAATCGCCACTTCGTCGGCTTGCTCCGCCACCACGCCTAAATCGTGGGTGATCAGCAACAGCGCCATGCCGATCTTTTGTTGCAACTCTTTCATCAATTCTAAAATCTGCGCCTGAATCGTCACGTCCAATGCCGTGGTCGGCTCGTCCGCGATCAACAGGTTTGGATTGCAAGACAGCGCCATGGCAATCATGACCCTTTGGCGCATACCCCCACTCAATTGATGGGGATAAGAATCGACCCGCGACTTCGGATCGGCGATCTTGACCAGTCGCAGCATTTCGACGGTTTTTTCGCGGGTTTCTCTTTTGCCAAGTCCCTGGTGCAGGTGGATCGCCTCGCCGATCTGATTGCCGACGGTGAAGACCGGATTGAGCGACGTCATCGGCTCTTGGAAAATCATCGAGATTTCGTTGCCGCGTATTTTGCGCATCTCTTCGTTCTTGAGCTTAAGCAGATCCCGGCCGCGGTAGAGAATTTCGCCGCCGACGATCTTTCCCGGTGGCGACGCAATCAGCCGCATGATCGAAAGCGACGTGACACTCTTGCCACAGCCCGACTCTCCGACCAAACCCAGGGTCTTGCCTTCGCCGATCTCGAAGCTCACGCCATCGATGGCGCGGACTTCTCCCTCGGGAGTAAAAAAGGAGGTTTGTAAATCTCTAACTTGGATCAGCTCGCCCATGGATGCCTTGGCCGCTCTCTACTGTGCCCACGCAATAGCTTGATCAAACCGGAAAACAAATGATTAAGTCGCACTATCATAACATCTAGGCCGAATAGCGCGAGGCGTTGGCGCAGGAAATTTGTTCCAGCGCAAAGAAAATTAGCGGATATTACTTGCCGGTTCAAGTTATTGTCAAGGTTGAGGTGGACGAACCGGCAGAAAAATACCGCAAGGCACTGCACGGCGCACAGCCGAAAAATGAGCGAGATAGAGCGCCGCATCACCGCCCGCGCACTTTTACTTAACGAACTTGCTCCTTGGGAAAGTTCGCCGTAGCGACCACGCCGCCGCCGACCACTAAGGGATGGCCATAGATGAAATCCGAATCATCGCGCCCTTGCTTGGCCATTTGCGCTCCGACGTATTTGGTTACCAGATACGGGCCTTTGAGACTCACGGCAATCACTTTATCGAACTCCTCTTCGGTGCTCGCAAAAATATCGGCGTGATCCGTAAGCGCCGCATTGTTAACGAGAATATCGATGCCGCCGAAGCGGTCGACAACCTTTTGCACCATCTCCTGCACATTGCCCGAGTGGGCAACATCGCACAGCACGAGCACCGCGTCGTGTCCGGCCTGCTCGATCTCATCCACCACCGCCCGGCCGCGCCCTTCATGCATTTCGACGACGGCAATTTTCGCTCCCTCGGCGGCGCAAAGTTTAGCGATCGCCTTGCCGATATTTCTTCCCGCGCCGGTAATTACCGCCACTTGATCTTTCAGCTTCATTACTTTCTCCTTCTCAATACTCACAGATTTATAATGATCGGCTCGCTTTTTGACTGGCTCTTCCGAAACGTCTTGAACGATTTGAACGTGTGGAACGGCTTGAACATTCATCGCGTCCTTTAAATCTTGAATTCCTCCGGTCGCGGTCATTATGTCAAATACATTGAGGGTGCAGGCGAGCATCGCGTAATAGCCGATCGTGGCGGTGAGCTCGACCATTCCCCGCTCTCCCAACCGGCCGTAAAGCGCCTGAAAAGTCGTTTCACTGACGCGGTGCGAACGCACCATCTCGCGCACAAAGCTGATGATCTGCGCGTCTTCGAAGGAAAAATGCTCGGCATCTCTGCGCTGGTGAACCGCGCGAATGGTTGCCAGCGGAATGCCGGCCTTCTGAGCGTGATTGATGTGCGCGGCCCATTCGTGCTTGCATTCGAGCTCGCGAGCCGATGCCAGCGCGGCAAGTTCTATGACTTTGTCATCCAAACTCGATTCGAAGCGCACATAACTGCCCAGATGCGCAGTTCGCTCGGCAAGCTCGGGACTGTGCAGCAGCGCCAAAAATGGCCCGCCGACCACACCGCGGCTTTGCGCAATGGAGTCGTAAATAGGTTGGTGTTCCGGCGCTAGATCTTCCTTCTTATCGATAGTAGCGATTCGAGCCATGATTTCTCCTTACTTTCTTTGAGTTTTTCGCCTCGAGCTTGCGACGGAATAACAGAGAGAGCGCAATTAGCGCAAGCCCCGCAGCCGGGGATCGAGAACCTCGCGCAACCCTTCGCCGACCAGATAATAGGCCAGGACGGTAATAAAGATCGCTGCGCCGGGAAAGACGGCCAACCACCACGCAAAAGTCGCGCTGCTGGCTTCGTGCAAAATGGAACCCCAGGTCACCAGTTCGGCGGGCACGCCGATGCCCAAAAAGCTTAGACTGGATTCGACGAGAATGGCGCCGGCAATGCCGAGCACCACCGAGACGATCACCGGCGCCAGGGCATTAGGCAGAATGTGTTTGAACATGACCTTACGGTCGGAGACGCCGAGGGCGATAGCCGACGTGACGTAATCTAAGTTGCGTATTTTGAGAAACTCATTGCGGGTAAAGCGCGCGATGCCGACCCAACTGGTGGCGCCGATGATCATCATGGTCAGGTAAATGCTCGGCGGCAGGAGCGCCGCAACCGTGATCAGAAGAAAAAACGTCGGGATCGCCAGCATGATTTCAAACAGGCGCGAGACCACCAGATCGACCCATGAGCCGAAGTAGCCGGCAATGGCGCCCATCGTGATACCGATCATCGCGGCAATTCCGACGGCGACAAATCCGATCGACAGCGACACCCGGGAACCGTGAATCATTCCCGCAAGGACGTCGCGGCCCAGCCGGTCCGTGCCAAGCCAGTGCTTCGGCGAAGGATTTTCAAACGGCGCGGTCAAGTCGATGTCGGTGGGCAAATAAGGGATGGGTGGAAAGACCGCCGTGGCGCCTTCGAGCGTTTTAAAATCTACGTTAAGCAATTCAGGGGGCCATTGGGCAAGTCCCATTTTCACCAGGTAGCTGCGGAAAATCGGCAAGAAGGTTCTGTCTTGGTAAGAGAGATAGTACGGTTTGTCGTTGGCCAGAAAATCGGCGAACAAAGCGATCAGAAAAAGACCGCAGACGACATAAAAACTGCAACGAGCAACCGGGTTGCGCTTGAATCGTTTCCAAACGCCGGACCAGAGGCCACCGCCGCCGCCACCGGACACGATTGCGAAATCCGATGCTCGACGTTCCGTGCTGGACTGGGTAGGACTCATTATTCTCGGCGACCGAATGCGATCCGCGGATCGACCACTGACAACAGCAGATCTGAAATGAGAATACCGATAAGCGTCAGCACGGCGCTGACGGTAAATAGCGCCATGATCGTGGGGTAGTCCCGCGCCAGCACGGACTGGTAACCGAGTTGGCCCAGGCCCGGAATCGAGAAGATCGTCTCGATGATCACGCTGCCGCCGACCAGTCCTGGAAGGATTGCCGCCAAGATCGTTACCAGGGGGATCAATGAGTTGCGCAGCGCGTGCTTTAAAACGACCACCGATTCGGCCAAGCCCTTGGCCCGTGCGACCCTCACGTAATCTTGCCCCAGCACCTCCAACATGCTGGCGCGCATGTAACGCGACAATCCCGCAAATCCATCGTAGGACATTAACACTACGGGCAAAAATAGATGCCAGGCTTGATCCTTTATTTTTCTCCAGAGAGACCACTCTTGCGAATAATCGATGGATTCAAGGCCGCCCGGAGGGAACAGGTAGAGAAAATCTCCGCCGCAAATAAAGACAATCGCCATGGTTGCCGCCCACACCAAAGGCACGGCAAAAAGAACAAACGCGCCCAGAGTCAGCGCCTGATCGCTGAAGGAATTCGGATGGGTGGCGGAATAAATTCCCAGCGGTATCGCCACCAGATAGACAAGAAAAATAGCAAGAACATTGAGCTTGATCGTCACCGGCAGCCTTTCCAGGATCTTGCCCCAAACCTGCTGATTATCTTTAAAGGATTCGCCGAAGTTCAGGGTCAATAAGTTTTTCACCCAAATGCCGTACTGGATATGCAGCGGCCGATCAAGACCATACTGCGCGCGCCACTGGGCCAGCGCTTCATCGACGGCGACCCTCTTATCGATAGATATTCCGGCGCCGCCCGCCGCGCCCAAGCCGCCGGCTGCGCGCAACTCCGCCGGATCACCGGGGGCCAGCCGCATGATAAAAAAGCCGATGAGAGTGACCCCGATAAAGGTCGGAATCATCAAAAGCAGCCGTTGCAGCGCGTAGGATGCCATCGCAATTTTGCTAGTTGGCCGCCAGTTCCTGACCGTACCTTTGCGCCGGGCGGGGGACCCACCATTCGATGGGATGAAGTCCAACGGGCAGGATCTCAACCCCGTGAATGCGCCGTTGCACCGCCACCACGGATTTGCCGACAAACAGAAACGTGTAGGGTTGTTCGTCGGCGAGGATCTGCTGAAACTCGCGATAGAGTTCAATGCGCTTTTGCGCATCGAACTCGTGGCGGTACTGCTCGAGGATCTCGTCGACCCGGGCATTCTTATAGCCGATGTGATTCGAACCGTTGTTAGCCGATTGTGACGAGTGCCACACCTGATAGGCATCGGGCTCGTTGACCGACATCGCCCATCCCAGTATAACGGCATCGAACTTTCTCATTTTCACTTCACCCAGAAAAATCGTCCAGTCCAACTCGCGAACGCTTGCGTCAATGCCGTATTGCTTGAGCTCGTCCTGCAACGTAAGGGCCACGCTCTTGCGCGTGGTATTGCCCGAATTGATTTTGATCTCAAACCGAAACGGAACCTTCTGCCCGTCGATGATTTTGTCGAGCACGCCATCGCCGTCGCTATCGCGCCAGCCCGCCTCGCTTAAAAGCTCCATGCCTTTCAGGGGATCAAAAGCATAGCTCGGCAGGGTCTTGTCGTATTCCGGGCGAAAAAAATAGATCGGGCCTTCAACCACCTCGCCCAAGCCAAACAAGATGGTTTTAACCATTTGCTTTCGATTGGTGAAATGGGTCATTGCTTTGCGCACCTGCTTGTCGCGGAAAATCGGATGATTATTGTTCCAACCGATATAGCTATAATTCGGCGCGAAATATTCGTATTTGCGAAACTGGCTTTTAAATCTGTCGCTGTGAGTTCCGCGCACATGCTGGATTGGCGTCAGTCCCATATAATCGAGGCTGCCGCTCTTGAGCCTGACTAGGGCGGCGTCGGGATTGTTGATGATGCGATATTTGTAGCGGTCCAAGTACGGCTGATCCACTCCGGCCTTACCGTTGCCCCAATAATTACGATCGCGTGCCAATTCAATCTCACGACCGGTTTTCCAGCCTTCGAACTTATAGGGCCCGCTGCCCATCGGATTGCGGCTGAAGTTCTTGTTAAAGGCGTCAGCAAACTTTTGCACACCCGGCGGCAGCTGGTCGGCAGGCTTGCGCAGGTCGGCAATGGTGACGTCTTTTAAGAAGTTTTCAGGATCATAATAGTGACGCGGCAAAACGTCGATGAAGCCCAAGACACTTTCATTGAGGAAGTACGGCTCCTTGATCCTGAACTGGATGGTGTATTCATCGAGCAGCCGGGCATCGACGACGGAATCGAAATAAACCCGCAAAAAAGGCGCGTTCACCAAGGGGTTTTTGATCGCCTTGACGGAGAATAGCACATCTTCGCCGGTGAGCGGCCGTCCGTCCTGAAAGTGGACATCCCGGCGGATCGTGAACGTATAGCTCAGCTTATCCTCGGCAATCGCCGGCCGCGCGGTGGCGAGCAACGGTTTCAATTCAAGGCTGCGCGGATCGCGCGTAAGCAGACTTTGGAAAATATTCTGGAGGATTGTGCTGGCGGAAGCGTCATTGCTGGTCAGCGGATTAAGCTGTTCAGGATCGCTCAGGCTATGGATGATCAGCCAATCACCCGTCGTCGGTGTGCCCGCATTCTTCTCAGTAATCGCCGGCTGGGAAGCGTCGCCGGTGACTTCGGTCTTATCACCGCACCCAAACAACAGGAAGAAAACTAAAAGAGACCGCCAACCTCTGGTTAAAAACATCGTCAACCACCCAACGCTTCCAGGCGCAGTTCCTGAGCATGGGCCGGTTTCTGCTGAGAAAAGAGCTCCGGCGAAAGAGACGCGTTTAACTCGGGTTCCTGGTAGCGGATTTCCAGCTTCTTATCCTGCAGCGGGGCTTCAACCTGGATCCTGGATGGGAACAAACCGGACGGGGTCTGAATATAATCGCTAAACTCGGCGCGCAGCTCGACCGCGCCCGCGGCATTGAACCGTTCCCACTGGGTCGGCACCGGCATTTGTAACTCGAACGTCACCACGTCTCGCTTGCGGTCATTTGCCGAGAATACCAGAGCGTTGCCCTCCTGCCGCCAGCGGGCACTCGTATCGACGGCCGGCAACCCCATCAGCAATGCGGTAATCTCGTCAAGCTCGAGGGGTATTTGCGTATAACGCAGCATATTTTCCTTGGTTCGCTGCCCGCGCACGAAAACTCCTTCACGCGGGTGATAACCGATGATCTCTTGGTCATCGACCGTGACAATCAAAACGGCGCCGAGAAAGGTAAGGGTCTCCAGCCGCAGACGATCCGGTCGTTGAACCAGAACGGCTTCTTGGACATTGCCTTTGCCGTCGGGCCCGGCGTAGTCGACACGCGCCAATGATCGCAACGAGCGAAACTGCTCACGCCGCTGCGCCATCGACTTGATCAGTTCCCCCGCCTCCCAAGAGCTTGCGCGTAGCTGTGGCTCTCTGGGCGGTTTAACCGTGGCGCAGCCAACCATCATCGTGCAAAGCGCGCCAAGAAACAAAGCGGCTGGATTTGGGTAGCAGGCGGAGATTGCGCGCTGAAGCGATACCCTCAAATCTTCTTCTCCAGGCGCTGGATCTTTTCACGGATTCGTTTGATCTGGTCGTCTTCCTTGGACTTCTTAACCGCATCTCGATAGCGCGCCACGGCGCGTTCGGATCTGCCAACTTTTTCGTACGCGTCGCCGAGATGCTCGATAATCGTCGGATCGTCCACGGTGATTTCCACCGCGCGCTCCAAATATTCAACCGCTTTGGGATAGTCACCTTTTTGAAAATACACCCAGCCGAGACTGTCGATATAGAAACCATCGTTGGGCACGATCGTTAAAGCGCGCAGGATCAAATCTTCCGCTTGGTCGAGTTGCACGCCCATCTCGGCCCAGGTGTAGCCCAGGTAATTAAGCGCCGCGGCGTTTTTCGGATTAATCTCAATCGCCTTTTTCATATGAGCGATGCTTTTGTCTTTGTTCTTGGCCTCATCGTGAAGGGCGCCCAGTTGGAAATAGGCTTGGTCGCTTCCGGGATCCAAAACGACGAACCGCTCCATCGCCTCGATCGCCTTGGGAAAATTTTTGGCTTTGCGATACAGCGATGACAGAAAGGCAAACACTTCCTTGCGATCATTTTTCTTGCTCAGCACGGCCTGCACCGAGTCGATGGCTTTTTGTAATTGGTCGGCGCGCTCGTAAAGATAGGCCATCTGCAAACGGGTATCGAGATAAAATTCGCTCTTCTCCGGTATCCTGGAAAATTCGGCCAAAGCTTTGACATCGGATCTTAGCTCGACGTAGGTGGCGCCCAGATAGTAACGCGCCCGATCATTCTCCGGGTCACCGGCTAAAACCAGATTGAACTCCGTGGCGGCACGTTCGAAATCGCCCTTCTCATAGAAAATAAGTCCAATTTTTATCCGTGTCTCACGCGGATCGGCCTCTGTGCTTTTTAGTTTTTCAAATTGGTCAAGCGCGTCGTCAAGCTTGTTTTGACCCACGAAAAGTTCACCCAACCGTTTTCGCGCCCAAACATTCTGCGAGTTGATCTGCAGCAACCTTTGGTAGGTCTGAATCGCTTCTTCGGTTTTGCCCTGCAGCTCATAGACCAAGGCCAGATCCATGAGCACCGCCTCGGACTTGGGATTTAACTCCAGCGCCTTGCGGTAACTCTGCTCGGCTGCCAGATAGAGCTTGCTTTTCGCGCGCACACGCCCGAGGTAGTAATGGCCCAAGACGGAGTCATCGTCGATTTTCAGGAGATCTTCCAACATCCGGGTTGCCCGGGCGTAGTCCTCGACTTGTAAGTAAAGCACGCCCAAGTACAGCAGCGCCTCCTGGTTCTTCGGTTCGAGTTTGAAAACCTCGTTGTACGCTGCGATACTTTTCGGATTTTCACCTAACGACGAATAAAGGCCGGCCAGCAGTAAATGGTTTTCGACGCTTTTGGGTTCCATTCGGGTCGCCGCTTGTGCTTCGACCAGGGCTCTTTTCAGATCACCTTTTCTAACGTAGAGGGTAGCCAAACGAAAGCGCAGGAACCCGTCGTCCGGATTGGCTTCCGAGGCGCTTTCAAATTCTCTAAGAGCTTCGTCGAATTGGCCTTCGCCCAAGAGAAGGTTGCCCTTCATAAAGTGCGCAAGTCCTTTGGAATCAGCCGGGACTTCGACTTTGTGCTGATGCTGGAAAGGACCTTCAGGAACCCAGGACAGGCCGTCAGGGGGCGCTTTCAGATCTGGCACGGCGGAGGCGCAACCCGAGAAAATCAAAAGACAAATGGCCCTCCAAAAGAACCGTGTACCCATTAGCCCAAGGGTTAACATACTCACCTGTGAGGGTCAATGAACCGTGCCTTACTAACCTTCATTGATCGTGACATGTATGCTAATTCTCTTCCCAATGAGGCAGATCGCCGATCAGTCGATCTGATCAAGTGTATGACAAGAATATCCCCAGACCACGCTGAGAAAGAAATTCTTGATCTGCGGCAGCAGCTCGACAAACACAATTATCGCTACCATGTTTTGGATGACCCATTGATCAGCGATGCGGAGTACGATCGGCTGTTTGGGCGCTTGAACGAGCTCGAACGGGCACATCCCGAATTCGCGTCGGCCGATTCACCGACGCAAAAAGTCGGCGCCGCCCCTTTAGCCAGGTTCAAGACCGTCCAACACTCGCTGCCCATGTTATCGCTCAGCAATGCCAACGAGCAAAAAGAATTGGCAGAGTTCGAGGAAAGAATACAACGTTTTTTAAAGCACACCGAACCCATCGAATATTCGGTGGAACCCAAAATCGATGGCGTGGCGGTTGAGCTCGTATACATTGACGGTCGCTTCACTGTCGGCTCGACCCGCGGCGACGGTATCAAAGGCGAGGACATTACGCTCAACCTCAAAACGATTCGGTCCATTCCGCTGCAACTTCGCTCTGGAGCGCGCGAGCTGCCGCAGCGGCTAGAAGTCCGCGGTGAGGTTTTTCTTTCACGTGAGGCATTCCAACGGATGAATCGCGAACGCGAGGAAGAGGGACAATCGGTTTTCGCCAACCCGCGCAATGCCGCCGCCGGGTCGTTGAAACAGTTGGATTCTGCGATCACGGCAAAACGACCCTTGGATATTTTTTGCCACGGCGCAGGAACTGTCGTAGGAGCGAGCTTGAGGAGCCATGCTGAATTCCGCGACGCGATCAGGGACTGGGGCTTAAAGCCCGTGCCTCTGGCGCGCCAGTGCCGCGGCATCGAGGAAATTCTCAGCTACCGCGACGAGATGGAGATCCGGCGCGACGAACTTCCTTACGAGATCGACGGGCTGGTGATCAAGATCAACGATAACGAACTGCAACGCCGGCTCGGCGAAATCGCCCGCTCGCCGCGCTGGGCTATCGCCTATAAGTTCAAAGCGCGCCAGGCCACAACGCGCATTCTCGACATTCAACCCCAGGTCGGTCGCACCGGCACTTTGACCCCGGTCGCCACTCTCGAAGCGGTCCGTATCGGCGGCGTCGTCGTCAAAAGCGCGTCCTTGCATAACATGGATGAAATCGCCCGCAAGGATATTCGCATCGGCGACACGGTGATCGTCGAACGGGCAGGCGATGTCATCCCCTATGTCGTCAAAGTTCAGGAGGAGAAAAGAACCGGCGCAGAGAAACATTTTCACATGCCGGATCGCTGCCCGGTCTGCGGCACGGCGGTTTACCGGGAAGAAGGCGAGGCAGCGTACCGCTGCGCCGGCATGTCCTGTCCGGCAAGGCTCAAAGAGAGCGTCAAATTTTTCGGTTCACGAAACGCCATGGACATCGAAGGGTTGGGCGACAAGCTCGTCGATCAACTCGTCGAACGGGGATGGGTCAAGAACCTCGCCGATCTCTACGGCCTCACACAGGATCAACTAGCAAGTCTGGAACGAATGGCCAAGAAATCGGCACAAAACCTGCTCGATGCTTTGCAGCGCAGCAAGGATTCAACCCTGCCTCGCTTTTTGACCGCTCTGGGGATGCGGCACGTCGGCGAGGCGACCGCTAAGCTCTTAACCGAGCATTTCGGCGACTTGAAAACGATCATGGTGGCCACAGAGGAAAAGCTGATCGAGGTCCGGGAGATCGGTCCCGAGGTCGCCAAAAGTATCGCACGCTTCTTTGGCCAGGATGAAAACCGACGTGTAATCTCAAAGCTTCTACAAGCAGGAATTCGCTTTAGAAGCGAGGCAAAAAAGGCGGGTGTTCTCGCCGGAGAGACCTTCGTTCTTACCGGCGGGCTCGACACCCTGTCGAGGGTTGAAGCACAGCGTCGGATCGAAGCGTTGGGAGGACGGGTGAGCGGCGCTGTGAGCCGCAATACCGGCTATCTCGTTGCCGGCTCGGATCCGGGATCGAAACTGAAGAAGGCAAGGGAGCTGGGGATCCGGATCCTGGATGAGCAAGAATTATTAAAACTGCTGGCGACTTGATCAGTAACGATCTCGCGGTGGCCTGCCGCCTCCGCCACTGCCGGATCGAAACTCTCGGGGGGCCTGTGGACGGGCCTCGCTGACCACGACGTTTCGACCTTCGAAATCGGTTCCGTTCAAAGCATTGATCGCGCGCTCGGCTTCGGCATCGGAACTCATCTCGATAAAACCGAAACCTTTGGAGCGGCCGGTGAATTTATCGGTGACGATCCGGGCGCTGACCACCGAGCCGTGCTGCCCGAAATGCTGCTGCAGTCTTTCTTCCGTGACAGAGTACGGAAGATTACCCACATATAATTTCGCTCCCATTCGGCCCTCCTTGTTGGATCAACGAATGCTCACATGGCGATCGAGTAGCCAAGGGCAGCGCCTGATCGGTCTCGCTAGCGACCGTTCTTTTGCCTTGGGCTCTTGGTGACCCTGACGATGCGAACGGGCGCAAGCCTATCGAAAGTGCGGGGCTCTTGTCAAATATTTAAAGCGATCATGAACCGAGGTCCGGCGCTTGCGGCATGACGATCGCTGCGTTAGATAATCGACAGCCATGGAAACCGTGCCCGTCAATGCTCGCGTCCACTTAATCATCAGCGGCAGAGTACAAGGAGTCTATTTTCGCGCGTCGACGGTTCAGCAGGCCCGGCAGTTGCACGTAACCGGATGGGTGATGAATTGCGGCGATGGTTCGGTCGAGATCGTCGCCGAAGGACCGACAGAAAAGCTTGACGAGCTCATCGCCTGGTGTCGCCGGGGACCGCCAGGAGCGCGGGTGATGAATGTGGCGGTCATCTGGGCAGATGCCGAAAACGATTTTCATAGTTTCAGTATCAAGCGGTGATCACGTCGAGGCGGAAGAACTTAGCATAGCAGATTGCTGAGTGGAAAGATGACGACTGGTGAAAGGCATGGCTATCGCCTCTCACCAGTCAAGAACCTTCATTCGATAAGGTTTCGAACTAATCGCTATCAGGCTTCTCCGGCTTGGGCTCCGGCTTGGGCTCCGGCTCCTCCTGCGCGTAACTCATAGGCACCGCCAAATTAATGATCGAGCCGATCACGTTCAGGCCAAACACGATTGCTAACGCAAGCGCTAATTTCTGCATGTTTTCCACCTCCTTTCCAGCTGATGTTTTAATGGTTGTTCTGCGAGGATGCGCAAACGACGTGCCAGTGGTTCTGTAGGTAGATCAGCACGCAGGATAAAACTTTTTCGGTGTCACTGTTATTTTTATTGTTGCAAGACGAAACACGCGAAGGATTGTGCGCTGTGGCGACAAGATCTAAGCATTCAGCTCTTATGATGATTCTATCTTGTGTTGTAAAAGCCTACATGCCGCGGTAAATTGCAACGGCTTCGGACGGCGCTCATCTCATGTTCACCTTCGAGGTAATCTTATTTGTTGGCCTTTTGCGGTCGTCCCACCAACACAGAACCGGTATGCTACTTGCTGATGCCTAGACGGCACAGTTATGAAGCTAGGAACGAAACTCATTTTCGCCCTCGTGGTGACGGTGATACTCACTATGATCATTCACGGTCACTTGAGCATCCAACAAGACCAAGAAAACGCAATGAGGGAAATCCGTGTTGGGATGAGGGGCTTTACTCGCGCTATCCAGAATTCCCTGAGGCACTTCTACGCCGATCGCCAGGATCTAAATTCGGCTCAGAACTTTCTCGATGCCATCGCTCCCAGAGGTAATATTCACGGCGTCATTGTTTATGATCTGAACGGTAAACTCGTCGCTCGCTCGGCTTCATTGACTTATCCCGACGACTTTCCGGCGCTTGACCCGACACCGATTTTCAAGCTCGATCCAGCGCCCACCCTCCGCTACGGCGAGGGCACAGAGGGTTATATTCGTGATGACAAGACTCTGATTTATTATCGCATCGAGCCCATCTTCGACTCGCAGGGCAAAAACGTGGGAGCATTCGTCCTCGCGCGCCATGGAGCCGGGCTGAGGTTAAGCATGGAGGAAAGACGCGACCGGATCCTTGCGACGGCCTCGGCGCTCATGGCGCTTCTTTCCTTTTTGATATTTATAACGGTACGGCGCAACATCACCCGCCCGATTAAACAACTGATCGAACGCATTCGGGAGATCGGCAAGGGGCGATGGGATCAGCGCATTGAAACAAACGGCCGCGACGAGATTGCCTCACTCGCTGGAGAATTTAATCTCATGTGCGAGAAGCTGCAGGAGAGTCACGTCCGGCTGATGAAGGAGCAACAAGCGAAGCTTACGTTGGAACAAGACTTGCGCCATTCTGAGCGCTTGGCCTCGGTCGGACGGCTGGCCGCCGGAATAGCGCACGAGATCGGCACGCCTCTAAACATCATAGGAGGCCGGGCTGAATACCTGCTGCGTCGGCCAAGAAGCCCGGAAGAGTTCAAAGACAACCTGGGTGTCATCCGATCCCAAAGCGACCGCATTACCGCTATCGTTAGACAATTGCTCGAGTTCTCGCGGCGCCGGCAGCCCGTTTATCGGGCGGTCGACCTGTCCGCGCTGATCATGAATGTGAAGCGTCTGTTGGCGCCTCAGATTGAGGAGAAGTCAATTCGGGTCGAGATGGATTCCCCCGATTCGCTACCGAGGCTTCAAGCCGATCCCGATTTGCTCCAACAGGTTTTTTTCAATCTCTTCTCCAACGCGTTTCACGCCTTAACTCCTGGTGGCTCGATAAAAATTCACCTCGAGCCCATTCGCGACCGTCGTCGAGGCGCCCGCGAAAACGTCGAACCGCGATGGCTGCGCATCTGCTTCGAAGACAATGGTGCCGGGATTGCCGCGGACCATCTTGGCCGCATATTCGACCCCTTTTTCACCACTAAAGATGTCGGTGAAGGCAGCGGCTTAGGTCTATCCGTAGCTTATGGCATCATCGAGGACCATGGCGGTGAAATTCGGGTGGAAAGCGAGCCGGCCAAGTTTACTCGGTTTATCATCGAACTGCCGACGACCCATCTGCAAGTGAATAGTGATGAGGAAAAAGTAGCGTGAAGGATTCAGCGCGCAGGGACCCCGTTGCCGGGAAAGCTCGCATTCTCGTCGTCGAAGATGATCGGGAGATGTCCCGATTTTTGACCCAGCTTCTGAGCGAAGAAGGTTATGAGGTCGAAGTCGTGAACGACGGACCATCGGCCCTGGAAGCCTATCAAGGGGGATCTTTTGACCTGATTATCAGCGATCTCATGATGCCCCGAATGAAGGGGACCGAGCTGGTCCGCCGGCTCAAGGCTACCCACCCGGATGCGCTGGTGCTGCTGATTACCGCTTTTGGGACGATAGAAAGCGCCGTGGAGGCGATTCACGCCGGAGCGTTTCACTATCTCACCAAGCCGTTTCGGACCGATGAGTTGTTGATTCACGTTCAGCGATCCCTCGAACAGCATCAGCTTAAACAGGAACTCGTAAAGCTGCGCGAGGAGATGCGCAACCGCTATCAGTTTCAGAACATCGTCGGCCGCAGCGAAAACATGAAGAAGATTTTCGACACCGTTGCCCACATCAGCGATCTTCCCGCCAATGTACTTATCCTGGGCGAAAGCGGCACCGGCAAGGAAATGATCGCGCGCGCGATC
This sequence comes from Binatia bacterium, assembly GCA_040877705.1. Lineage (GTDB taxonomy): Bacteria > Desulfobacterota > Binatia > UBA9968 > UBA9968 > WHTF01. Next base: position 34,124 of record JBBDNJ010000342.1, read on the forward strand.
CATCGCCATAGCGCGCGGGCGGAAGGCCCGTTTGTGCCGCTGAACTGCGCGGCCATTCCGGAAACACTGCTTGAAAGCGAGCTTTTCGGTTACTTGCGCGGCGCCTTCACGGATGCGCGCAAAGACCGGCTTGGACTGTTCCAGGAAGCCAGCGGCGGCATTCTTTTTCTTGATGAAATTAGTGAGATTCCTCTCAATCTGCAGGCCAAGCTGTTGCGCGTCATCGAAGACAAGGAAGTGAGGCCCTTGGGAGCGAATCAATCAGAAAGAGTCGACACACGGGTGGTGTCGGCGTGCAACCGCGATCTGGAACATTTAGTCGAGGAAGGCCGTTTCCGGCAGGACCTCTACTATCGTCTTAACGTCATCCGCGTCGAATTGCCGTCGCTGCGCGAAAGACCGGAAGATATCCCGCTTCTGTCCGAGCACTTCTTGCGAAAATTCGCGCCCCAAACCAAACGAAAGCTGGACGGGATCGATCAGGATGCGATGGCCGCTCTCATGAGCTATCGATGGCCGGGCAATGTCCGGGAATTGGAGCACACGATAGAGCGAGCCGTGTTGCTCGGCAAAGAATCAACCATTGGGTTAAACGATCTGCCGCCTCAGCTTGCGACAGCCGGCGAAAACACCTTGCCGCTCGTGGCAGCGGTTGGGCGCGCATATACCTTACGGGATCTTGAAAGAGAATATATCCTGCGGGTGATCGAAAACACCCATGGGAATAAAACTGAAGCCGCCAAGATTCTCGGCGTCGACCGGACGACCCTTTACCGTAAGCTGGACGAGTATAAAGTCAAAGCTTAGTTTTCTCGCTTTGCTGGAGAGCCAGGCGATAGATCTCTTTTTTGGAGTAGCCGTACTTCTCGCCCAACACTTCAGCCATTTCTTTTATCCGCATCCCGTCGCGTTGGAGCTTGCCGATCTCGTCGCGCAGCGCGACCTCGGAAATGGCATTTTCATCGGACGATCCTTCAAGGATGAGAGTGACTTCCCCACGGATATTTCGCTCGGCGATTTGACCAATCACCTCGCTAATCCGGGCTCGGAGAAATTCCTCGTGAATTTTTGTCACTTCGCGCGCCAAGGCCATCCGGCGGTTGCCAAGAATGTTATAAATGTCGTCGAGGGATTCTTTCAGCCGATGCGGCGCTTCGTAAACGACGATGCTGCGACGCTCATTGCGAAGCTTTTGCAGCTTGGACCTTCGCTCTTGTTTCTTGGCTGGTAGAAATCCTCCGAAGACGAATTCATCGGTAGGGAGTCCGCTGGCGCTGAGAACAGCGGTTACAGCACAAGGTCCCGGCACGGGAACCACGTGAATTCCCGCGCGCGTCGCCTCCACGACTAGACGATAACCTGGGTCGGCTATCGCCGGCGTCCCCGCATCCGACACCAGCGCGATACTTTCGCCGCTTTCGAGCCTGGCGACCAGTGGTTTTGCCTTGGTTCTCTCGTTGTGCTCGTGGTAGCTCGTCAGAGCCGTGCCAATCTCGAAATGATCTAGCAGAACTTGCGTGTGACGGGTGTCTTCGGCGGCAATGAGATCGACGTCTTTCAAAACCCGAATCGCCCGCAGTGTCATGTCTTCGAGATTACCGATCGGCGTGGCAACGATGTAGAGTATGCCGGGCAACGAACGGTCATTCATGGCTTAAACAAGTAACACAGGGGCGAACTTACTTGCAATTTCATGCGCCTTCGCTAAGGTGGAGAAATTACGTGGTTTTCATCGTAAAATTGATTGGACGGAGCGATTCAAATGACGAGAGAAAGCGTGCTTATTTTTGGCCAGGATCTTTGACCCTATACCTCGGGAGCCCGTGAGGATTTCTCCCGTCGCAGAATTTCCTTCGAATATATCAATGTGCTTGAAGATGAAGACGGCCTCGCGCGCATGCTGAAATATTCCAACGGCCGCCGCCAAATACCCGTCATCGTCGATGCCGGCAAAGTGACCATCGGTTTCGGCGGCAGCTGAGAAGTCTAAGGGCCGGCGGCGCCGGCTTCAAGTAAACTGCAAGTAACGACGAGCATTGAGCATGAACGTTGACGCGCAACTCATGGCCGATAAAATTCGCGCTATCTTCGGCGCGAATACGGTGATTTCCTCTCTTACCGCTCTGGCCGGCGATGCCTCCAGTCGGCGCTATCATCGCGCCCGCATAGAAACGCCCGGCGCGCCGAAGTCGGTCATCATTATGGAGCTACCCGCCGGCAGCTCTCTGCCCTTATCCAGCGACGAGCTCGCCGTTTTCAAGGAAGTCCCTCAAGAACTGCCTTTTCTCAACATGCACCGATTCCTGAGCAGGATCGGCGTTCGGGTCCCGAAGCTCTATGGTGACTGGGAGAGCCAGGGCATTCTCCTATTGGAGGACCTGGGCGACACCGCCTTGTGGGACCGCGTGCAAGGCCTCGCGCAATCTGAAGTCGTCGGGTGGTATGAAAAAGCCATCGATGAACTTCTGGTTCTGCAAATCCGCGGCACCCAGGCGCGCGACCAAGCCTGTATTGCCTTTCAGCAGCGCTTTGACTTGCGTCTTTATATGTGGGAGTTCGATCATTTTCTGGAATACGGATTGGAGGCGCGCCCGGACACGCGCATCGCAAAATCTGCGATCGAAGAGCTGAGAAGAATCTTTTTGGACATCGCACGACGCCTCGACCAATATCCCGCCTGTCTGAATCACCGGGATTATCACAGCTGGAACTTGATGATTCATGACAACACCGTGGCCGTCATCGACTTTCAAGATGCCCTGCTGGCGCCGCCGCAGTATGATCTCGCTTCGCTATTAAACGATCGAATTACCGACAGCGTCATCGAACCGCACCTGGAAGAGCGTCTTATCCGCTATTATTTGCGTCAACGAGCCGACAGTGAGAAGCGCACGATCGATAAGGATGAGTTTTTCGAGATCTATTTGCTCTCGGCGATACAAAGAGACTTGAAGGTGGTCGGCAGGTTTTATTATCTCGACGTCGTCAAGGGCAAACCGGGCTATAAGAAATTCATCCCGCCGACGGTCCATCGCTTGAAAAGAAATATCGCGCGAGTACCGCAACTCGAACCTGTCATTCCGATTCTCGCGGAGCATTATGAGGAAATGCGATGAAGGGCATGGTGCTGGCCGCCGGGCAAGGAACACGCCTTCGCCCGATGACCGATAACCGTCCCAAAGCCCTGGTCACGGTGGCGGGCCGGCCGATGATCGAATACGCGCTGCTGCTGCTGCGACACCATGGCATCGTCGAGATCGTCATCAATCTGCATCATTGGGGAGAGCAGATTGAGAAGCGGCTCGGCGACGGCAAACAACTCGGCTTAAAAATCAGCTACTCGATAGAACCTGAACTGTTGGATACCGGCGGCGGGCTGTTGAAGGCTAAGCCATTTTTCCGGGACGAAACCTTCATCGTCGTCAACACCGATGTCATGATCGATTTACAACTGGATCAGTTGTTAAAATTTCACAAAGAGAAGCAGGCCGCGGCAACGTTGGTTCTCCGGCCCGATGAACACGCCGATCAGTACGGCTCGATGGACACTGACGTAGAAGGACGGATCTGCCGTTTCCTCGATACCAGGATACCGGTGAAACACCCCGGCCCGACTCGAAAGTTAATGTTCACCGGAGTACAAGTTCTCGAGCCGAAAGTCTTCGACTATATGGAGTCAGGATCGACTCCTCACAAATTCAGCACCACCAGGCAAATCTATCCACGGATGCTCGCCGACCAGCAACCCTTGTACGGCTTCTGTTTTGAAGGATTTTGGCAGGACCTTGGAACGGTCGAGCGGATCAGACAAGCGGAGGACAGCCTAGCCCAAGGGAGGGCTAGCCTCCACTATCTCCAAAATCCCGGTCAACTTACATGATCGATAAACTGCGTCGATTGCGCCAGCAGATCCGCCAGCGCGCACCCTATCTAGAGAAAGTTTTCTACCAGATGGCTCGAGACGTAAAATATGACAAACCCGAGCACTACGAGGAGCGTGATCCAACGCGATTTACCCGCTTCGGAGAGAGGCACCAAAAGAGTCGCGCCGACATAGATGAAACTTCCCGCTGCCAATGCCAGGAGCACATCCGCAAAATACGGGTCGAGTTGCCGAATCCAAAACGGCAGCACGATTCCGATCAGGGTGACAAGCCCCAAGCTTCCGCCGGCCGCCATCGCCGCCCAGCGGCTCCATCCGGACCCGCGCATGATCGCAGCGATGACAAACCCGGCCGGAATTTCATGGAGCAACACCGCGAGAAAGATCAATATGCCCAGCTCCGGATTGGCGATCATGCCTGCGCCGATCGCCAGCCCATCGACCAAGTCGTGAACGATGAAGGCGATAAGAGACGCAAGTCCGGTCGCCACGGGGACCAGTACGTGGTGAGCGTCATCCGGCAAACTGTGCAGGTGGACGTTGGTAAACTGTTCGATCAGGAATACCAACAGGTAGCCCACCGCCACGAATCCAGGCATCGCCGGCCCTCGCGTCAAACTTTCCGGCACCATTTCGAGCAGCGCGGCTGCCAGAACAAACCCCCCGCTTAGACCAAGCGCCGCAGCGGTAAATCGGCGCGACGGCTCGCGCTGGAGCACTGCAAGAGCACTGCCGAGTATATTGGCGAGCGCGGTCAACAATCCAAGGCCGAGAGCGAAGCTAAGCATATCCGTCTCTTGTGACAAACTTGATGTTGGGATGCAAACTGATCGCAAGGAAATGAGGTGGTGGGAATAAGGGCGTATGGGAGTTTCGGGTTTTGTTATTCGAGCACTCGAGGCTTCTGGCCTAGTTGCCTACAAGTCGTACTTTCTTGTTATAAGATTATAACGAACTTTCACCGTCTCGCCTAAAACTCGCAGATAATCCAATAATCCGAAATGGCTTCGATCATCATTAATCCAATTAGCGGGAATGATACCGATGCGGTACTTGAGTGCGCGGGCCAGAACCAAAACCTCGATATCGAAACCCCAACCGTCAATGGTCGTGCGAGAAAATATCTGTTCCGCCGCATCGGCGCGAAAAGCCTTGAAGCCACACTGGGTATCCCACAGGCCGGGCACCGCCAGCAGCTGAACAATCGCGTTCCCTCCACGTCCCATGAGCCGTTTGTAATAAGCTTGTGAAACAGCTTGCACAGCCTTTGCTACATCTTTTGGATTGCGCGACGCGATGACGAGGTCGCAACCTTTTTCGAAAACAAGCTTCATCTGGTCGAAGTGAACGATGTCCGTAGAATTATCCGCGTCCGAGAAGAGGCGGATAAGACCCAATGCGTTGAGCATCCCCTCTCTTACGGCATAGCCTTTACCTCGATTCACGCCATGATCGATAATTCTCAGGTTTGCGATCGTGCCACGGAGTTCAAACAAAACATCCCGCGTATTATCCGAAGGACCGTCCAAAACAACGAGAATTTCATAGGTAAAGGCTCTACCGGCGAAGTATTCGTGAAGTCGCTTCAATGTCGACGGCAGCCTCTCTGCTTCGTTATAGGCGGGGACTATAACCGAGAGATCGATTTGCGCCTGCGACATTGGAATCTATAGCCGGAACTTGATAGGGGTATGAATAATTTGAGTCATTCTAATCCAACCTGGGTAAGTGTTACAATTGGAAACTGATCGATACACCGCTCAGGAGTAGCGAGTTACTGTTGCTTTCGTTAGGTGTCGCAATGGTTTTCTTGGCCGTCGAAGATTATTGCTTTTCATCGAAGAATTGTCAGGAAGCAAATGCCCTATAGCAGTCTGCAAGATTTCGTCGAGATTTTAGAACGCGAAGGCGAACTCAGGCGTATTCGCTATCCGGTCAAAGCCGAACTGGAGATCGCCGAGATCGCCGATCGCGTCATGAAAAGCGGCGGGCCGGCGTTGTTATTTGAGAGTGTCGTCGGCAAACAGATCCCGGTTCTAATTAATGCCTTCGGCTCGACCAAGCGCATGGCGCTGGCATTGGGGGTCGCCGATATCGAGGAAATTGCCGGCCAAGTGCAGAAACTGGTGCAAACCAAGCCGCCGAAATCGTTCAAAGACAAGCTGCATCTGCTTTCAGAATTGATAAAACTTGCCGGTATCCCGCCCAGGATCGTCAAGAGCGGGGAATGCCAGCGGATCATCCATCGGGAGCCTGACCTGAGTATCCTCCCGGTTCTCACCTGTTGGCCTGGCGATGCCGGTCAGTTCATCACTTTGCCGATGGTTTTCTCGAAAGATCCGCGCAACGGAACTCGAAACGTCGGTCTCTATCGCATGCAAATTTTCGACTCTCGAACCACCGGCATGCACTGGCATCTGCACAAAGTCGGCGCGCGCCACTACCAGCGTCACAAAGAGCAGAGCGGGCGCATGGAGCTGGCGGTCTGCTTGGGCGGCGATCCGGCATTGATTTACGCCGCTACGGCGCCCCTGCCGGACCAGATAGACGAGATACTCTTCAGCGGTTTTTTACGAAAGAAAGGAGTGCCGCTGGTCAAAGGCGTCACGGTGGACGTGGAGGTTCCAGCTAATTCGGACGTCGTCATTGAAGGCTACGTCGACCCTGCCGAACCCTTGCGGCGCGAAGGTCCATTCGGCGATCATACCGGTTTCTATTCGCTGGCCGACGATTATCCGGTATTCCATGTCACCTGTATCACGCATAAACAAAATCCCATTTATCCCACGACCATCGTCGGCCGGCCGCCGATGGAAGACGCGTATATCGGTAAAGCGACGGAGAGGATCTTCTTGCCGCTGCTGCGCCTCACTTTTCCCGAGATCGTCGACATGAACTTGCCGGTCCACGGCGTTTTTCACAACCTTGCCGTCATTTCGATTCAAAAGAACTATCCGGCCCATGCGCGCAAGATCATGCACGCTCTGTGGGGCATGGGCCAGATGATGTTCACCAAGATTTTGATTATCGTCGACCATGACGTGAACGTGCACGATCTCTCCGCAGTCACCTGGGTTGTCGGAAATCATATTGACCCGCAGCGCGATACGGTCTTGGTCGAAGGGCCGGTGGACGTTTTGGATCATGCCGCCCCGATGCTGGGCTATGGCTCCAAGATTGGCATCGACGCCACCCGCAAGTGGCGTAGTGAAGGATTTGATCGGGAATGGCCCGACGCCATCGTCATGGACGAAAAAACAAAAACCCATATCGATTCGATCTGGCAGAAGTTAGGCCTATAGCTCAATCGCGGTTCAAACCGTTCAAGTCGTTCAAATTGTTCAATCACCGAAACGGGTTGAACGGCTTGAAGGGATTACCCGAATTGAATCGGCCACGCAAACGCACAAAGACTCATGCAACAACTGGTATCGACAAAGATGGGGCTATTCGCGAAGATTAGAAATTACGCCAGCCTGGTTCGTTTTTCCCATACGATCTTTGCATTGCCCTTTGCTTTTGCGTCAATAACTCTGGCGTGGCCGAAGCATCCTGTAACGTGGCGTGAACTGCTCTGGATTGTGGTCGCCATGATCGGCGCGCGCACTGCGGCGATGGGATTTAATCGCCTGTCTGACCGGAAATTCGATGCTCTGAACCCGCGCACCGAAGGATGGGAACTGCCTAAAGGCACGGTCAAGGTCTGGGAAGCGGGGCTGCTGACGGCCGCAGCAGCGCTGATCTTTGTCTTGGCCGCGTATCAACTGAATTGGTTTTGTTTTGTTTTATCGCCCGTCGCTCTAGCCGTCATCTTCTTCTACTCGCTGACGAAACGATTCACCTGGGCCTCGCACCTATTTCTCGGACTTGCTCTTTCGCTTGCCCCGATCGGGGCTTGGCTAGCTGTGGCCGGTTTGCCGATCGACTTGAGGGAGCTGTTCGTTCCTTTATATCTCGGCTTGGCGGTGGTTTTTTGGCTCGCTGGGTTCGATATTATCTACTCGCTTCAGGATCGTGAGTTCGACCACGCGCAAGGATTGCACTCTATCCCGGTTCGTTTCGGCGTTGCCGGCGCGTTGCACCTCTCAAGCATTTTTCATCTGTGCACGATAGCCTTTCTTGCAGGGGTGGGGCTTACTGCCCAACTCGGAGTCATCTACTGGATCGGCTGCATCGCGGTCGCCGCCGTTTTGCTATGGGAGCATTGCATCGTGCGGCCCAACGATCTATCGCGCATCAATCGCGCTTTCTTTGATTTGAATGCTTACGTCAGCATCGGCTACTTTTTAGTCACGCTGGCCGACGTTGCAGTCACCTACGGCACCGGGATTGGATGACGGGCATCACACTCATTACCACTCTAGCCGCTCTCGGGGTGATCGGCGGTTTTTTCTCCGGCTTACTGGGCTTCGGCGGCGGCGTGCTGATGTTCCCTCTCTTGTACTACGTTCCACCGTTATTCAGTCTTCCGAAGCTTGACGCGAAAATCGTAGCGGCGATCGTGATTAGCCAGGTCTTTTTCTCAACCATCATCGGCGGGATGGCACACTTGCGCCGCAGGCGCGTGCACGGGCGGATTACTTTAGTAGCGGGAATCACCTCGGCGACCGGCTCGCTTGCCGGAGGGATAGTATCGGGATGGACTTCCGAGCATGTTTTGTTGGTCCTTTTCGGCATCATTAGCGCCATCGTATTGTTGATGATGTTCTTGCCGGCACCCAACAAGGAGCAAGAGGAAGTTTCGGTGGAAAAGGTAACTGTACCCCTTTTACCGCTGTCGGTTTGCTCCCTCGCCACCGGCATCGTGATCGGTTTTCTAGGTGCGGGAAATTTCGTCTTCGTCCCGTTACTGATCTACGTCTTAAAAGTGCCGACACGAATCGCCATCGGCAGCAGCTTGTTTATCGCCATGATGAATACTTTTAGCGGCTTTTTAGGAAAGCTTATCACCGGACAGATTCCTCTAATGCTGGCCACCAGCGTCGTCGTCGGTGCTGCCGCCGGCGCTCTTGTCGGAGAGAAGATCCACCGCCAGGTCTCCGCACAAACTCTCCGGCAGATCTATGCCGTCATGGTCTGGCTTATCGCCATCAGGGTATGGATCACTATAGTTGGATTCAATGACTAGACCGCATTGCTCTGCTTTCTGATTGGCCGAATCAGCGTGGAATGCGCCTAATTCAAGCGGCTGCGATTCGGGGTTAAGCTTCTCCAGATACCCCGGATCAGATCGGCAGGCCCATGCCACCCAGCGAGTCGGACAAGAGCTACTCTGTTGACCGAATCGGCTCGAGCTTTTTACGTGACTTCAAAATCCGCAGGGCCTCCTGGTAATGTTTCACTGCCTCCGTTCTGTTTCCCTGCTCTGCAAGCGCGTGACCTAGACTTTCATGGGCTTGAGCAAATTCTTGCTGAAGGCTGATGGCTCGCCGGAAATATTCAATGGCTTGATCGAGATGGCCCTGAACCGCCAGCAGCCTGCCGAGGGAATTGTAGGACGGTGCAAAGTCCGGATTCACCCTTAAGCTCTCTTTGAGGCTGTCGCTTGCCTGATCGAGTCGGCCCAACTTAGCTAAAATAACTCCTAAATTAAAATGAATCTCGGCGCCGGACAGGCCAAGATCCAAGGCCTTCCTATACTGTTGAACAGCGCTTTCCAGCTTTCCTTGACGAGCAAATAAGTTTGCCAAACTATTGTAGGCCTCGGCATGAGCTGAATTGATTCTAATAGCCTCCGCGAGGTGATAGCCTGCTTTGTTAAAATCACCTTGGTGGACCAGAAGGTTGCCTAGATTGAAATGGGCCGTCCCATACTCCGGCCGTAGCGCCAAAGCCTGCTGGTAATTGTCCGACGCGCTTGTCAATTTCCCTTGCTTGCTGAACGCATTAGCGAGATTATTATAGCCCGCTGCTGAGGGTGCGGGCTTGCCAATGACCGGCCAATGGACGACCGCGGCGGTCACCGATAATACGGCCAGGGCGGCGGCGACACGAGCCATAAGCTTGGCTCGAGAGAGGGTAAATCCCTCGATGACGCCCGCTCCAGCCAGAAGCGCCAGCAAAGGAACCAACGAAACACGGTAGCGCGCAAAGACATAAAAAAAAGTTACGCTGAGCGCCAGACTTATGATAAGTCCATAGAGTAACCAAAGCCTGCGTCTTTGCCTCCAGGTGAGAAAACAACCCATGGCCGCCAAAGGGGCCAGAACGCCAAAATGACTGGCGACCCCCATTGCCTGCAGAAGGGGAGACCAGTGCTGGTACAAATAGAAATCGTCCGCATCTTCCAGCTCACGGACGTTCCACACCATCAGCCATTTCTTGGCGGTCAGCCTGAGCCATTCAAAGGGATGATCCCGAATATAATCCCTGGCGCGCATCAACCAATAACGGGAAACCTCTCCAGGCGAAAGATTCTTGCCAAGTGCCTGCTGCGCCAGTTCTGTGGCGTCTTGTCTCTCGAATTTCGCATCACCATGGCCCGGTCGCAAAGGCGCATAGACTCCGGTAGCGTCAAGATTGTTACCGATAAAAAAATTAGGCCCCAGCTGTGAAGTGGTCAATGTAAATTCACCACCGACGTGTAGATTACGCAGCCCCACGGGTAGGAGAATCAGGACCAAGCCGGCCAGAAAAGCGGCCGTCCAATGCAGCCGCGATTGAAGCGGGTATTCGACAAAATAAAGCCAAGTCCATACGGCGACAACCAATACCCAGATAAGCGCATTCTCGCGGCATAGCCCTAAAAGACCCAGCACAGTTCCGGCACCCAGCCAATGGCTCCAATGAGGTTTTTGCTGTGCCCTGCTGAGCAGGAACAAAAACGAGCTGATCAAGAAGAGATCGAGAATAGTTTTCTGAATGAGAGCTTCGAAAAAGATCGCCGGCGCGTAAAGCGCCAGAATAAGACCGGCGGCAACCCCTGCTGTCCGCGAGAAGAATGTTCTTCCGGTCCAATACAGAAGGACGCAAGAGGCGGCGCCCAAAATCATTTGAACGACACGAACGAACCAAAGATCGCGACCGAAAAAAAACTGCAGGAGACCTAGGAAGTAGGGATAAAGCGGAGCTTGGTAGAAAACCTCCCGGCCGATCCAATCGCCCGTTGCGATTCGTTGAGCCCACTCGTCGTAACTGTGGCCGTCCGAGACGAGATGATAGAAAAGAGGGATAGCTTCAATCTGCGACAGATACAAAAGACGAACGGCAACAGCGAGGATAAAGATAGCAAGTGAGATAACAACATCGATCCGTATCGCGGCGTTTGGGGTCGCGCTGTTTGAAGCCGGACGGTGTTTTTTCTTATCGTCGGTTTTCGGTTTAGACATGGGGCGCATTCGGCACAAATATCAACGGGGTCCAAAACTCATCAGTTGTCGAGGCAAACCCGGCATGGCGAGCTCAAGCTGCCGTCTCAGATTCCCCCATGAGCTTTTTGTAGCGTCGCGCGATGCCTATGACAAAAAACAGCGATGCTAGAGCAAACCCGACGTTGACGGCAGCGAAGGCGTCGGTATCGAGAGCGAATTTTACGCCGATGAAAACAAACAGGGCGGACAATACGTCTCCGATGCGGACGAAAAATGTATCGATGGCGGCTTTCGCCTTGTATTTCGCTTCCCTGCTTGTCGGCAGAAACAGAGCCTGGCGACAGGTATTCTGCAGTGAATAGTCAATGCTATTCTCGACGATTTTGGCCGACGTGATGTAGCTCAGAACCGGCATAAAGGTCATCAGAGAGTAACCTCCCAGAGCGACGCCCGGCAGGAAAAAAAGAGCGGCGGACACCCCGACGTACTTGATGATGCGCGAGACCAGAAACAACTGCACGGCGGCGGAAATCAAATTCACCCAAAAAAAGAAAGTCGCATAGAATTCCCCAATAAAAGTTTCCGCGATTTTTTTTCTTTCTTCATTCGCCAGATCGCTTGTCGGACCAGTAACGCCAACCTGAGGCGCTTCGTTCGAAGCCATCTGCTGTGCTTCTATTGTGACTGTTTTGCCGAGGATAAACTCGCCCGTAGTATTGACCAGATTTAGAGCGATCATAAGCAAGGCGATCAAGAGAAGATAGCGCTGCCCCACAACCAACTCGAACCCTCCCTCTTTTCCTAGGGGCACTTCGGCCTCTTCCTCCTTGGCAGATGCTTTAGCCGGGCGTTGCTCGCGCGTATTGACGATGTTGGCGATCAGAATATAAATACCGAGAAGAGCCGCAGCCACCAACATGAGTGCGTACGCGCCCAGCGGCTGAAACAACCAACCCGCAATCTTCGGTCCCAGGATCGCTCCCAGTGAACCGCCAAAAGCGACGATCGCGAAGAGACGCCTGCCTTGCTCCGGGGTATAGATGTCGTTGGCAAAAGACCAGAATTGCGCCACAACGAGAAGATTGAAAATACCTACCCAGAGAAAAAAAGCCACCCCGAGCGGCACGTGGAATTGTGCCATAACGTAGAAGGCAATAAGGTTGGAGATAAAAAAGAGAACGACCCAAGTGATCAGTTTGATTCGATTGACTTTGCTCGCCAGTAAACCATAGGCCGGCACGACCAAAACCAGGAGAAGCGCTTGTCCGGCGGCCGCGTAGCTTTTGATTTCCGCTCCCCCACCGGTAAGAATGAGAGGCTCTCGCACTGTCTTGATAATCAAATAGGAGGTAAGAAGAATAAACAAATTGAGCATCAGGAGAATCGCGGTCCATCCCTCTCCTTTACGCACCTCCGCGAACAGCCTAAGTAATCGCTCCAAAAGGTTTTCTCTCCTATCGATGTGGGATTGCGACCGGGTTTAGCAAATAATGCCTAGAGCGCATGGACTGGGTAGGCCGACAAACATTTTCGAGATTTGCGTTAACGCGCGCGCAGCTTCGAGCCATTCCGTTTTCCTGTTTTTCCGGTTTTGTAATTAAGGGTTTTAGCCATGCCCCTAGCCAGGAGATCCGTAAATTCCCTTAGCGGCATCCCCTTTAACTGCTCGATAGACAGCTTCCGAGATCCCCCCTGTTTCTCCTCGTTTTCCCTTTTCATATGCATCCTCCAGAGCCTGACTGACTTTGGCCCTCAAACCCTCGGGCGTGTATTTATGCGTGACTTCCCTGATAAAGTTCAGGTCCGCAACAACAGCCTTCCCGCGCCCGCGACTATTGTCAATGACGCTGATCGCAACCTTTGGATCGCCTTTATACTTGTCAGCGGTTTGTAGGACGACTTTCGGCGCGTTGATATGAGTATGGAGAAACACGTCGAGCGGAACGGCTCTTCCCATCCTGTCGCTCTGTGACAGCGCCCCGTTGACGAAAGCCTCTAGCGGATCTCGGTAAACATACACGATGCTTACGGCCTTAGACGCGTCCAGCGCTTGGGCAATTTTTTCTAACGATGACTGCGAGCTCGATAAGGTCGAGTCGTAAATGATCTGTGCGAACCGGACGACATTGGCAACTCCAGGCACGGCTTTGATCGCCGTTGTTTTACCCGCCGCGGTGCCTCCGGCAGTGAAAACGACCAGGTCGAGATTATTGGGTCCCGCCGGCTTTGTGAGTTCCCTTCTATAGATCTCTTTTACCAGAGCGCTGGCCGGCTCGTGCACGGCATTACTCCAACTTGCCCGGGCTGCTTGCGTTTGCGAATCAGTCGCACCGATTCCGCCGGGAGCATAATCCGTGGATAGTTCTCTGGCATTGTCGGTGTTGATCTCGTTGCCGAACTCTTCCTGATAGCGAGCTATGACTCGATCGGTATTTTGCTCTAAATCTTTGGCGAACCGAGCTTCAATTTCCCGCTCTTCCGGAGAGAGATTCTTGCCCCTTTCAATCCTTAGCCTTCCGGGATAAAAGCCTTGTTCTCCTGCTGACGGATTAAATGAACAAGACCAGGAGCCGACTACCGCGAACCAGACCACCAACAGGAAATGCGCGCTGCGGACCTTGGTCATGATTCCCTCCTGCTGAGTCAACCGAGATAAAGCCCCATCATAAAGAAGCTCCAGCCCTTGCGGCGGCTTCCGTACTGATAAATAACGTGAACGTATCGCAGGCTGTGTGTTTATTAGGCAGTTTGAGGCGAAGCCGGAAACGCTTCACATAGGCTGTGGGCACGACGGTTAGAAAGAAAAGATTCGCTGGTTTGCGATCGCCGTCACGATCTTGCGGCTCTTGGATCATGCGGGAAGCACCGTTGACGATTCAGTACTGGTCTCTGTAGATTTGGTTCCTTTCAAGGTACTGATGAAACTCCTCATCGTCTATCGAGGCCAGGGTGGCCTCCACCGATCTGATCAAACCATCTTTAGTTCCAGCTTCAAGTCCCTTTTGGGCGGCAACCACAGCGCGGCGTACAGCGATTTTGACCTTTCCACCACGATCCCAAACCTCATGTCCTTTGTAACCCTCTTGGTTCGCTTTACTGAGCAGGGTTAAACCACCCTGGATGGACTGAAGCCCTCTGTCGTTTTCTCCTAGGCGTAGCTGTGTGAGTCCTAGAGTGAGCCAGGCGATTTCATCTTTTTGGTTCACGACGAGCGCCCGTTGTAGAATGAGCTTAGCATCGTTATATCTTTCCCGGCGATAGTAGGCTCTACCCAAAAGCGTCAGGCTATCCTTGTAGGTAGGATCTTCACGCGCTACGGCTTCGAGATTGACGATCGCCTTGTCCATATTGGCTCCCCGCTGCTTTATGATCTCCTCTTTACCAGCGTTATACTTCCCGCCCGTGCCGACAAAAAACTCCGGCCGCGAGCAACCCAAGACGACCAACAAACTCAGCGTAAGGTACCATAACTTCATGAAAAATCTCCGTTCCTTTTAGTACACCAACAGCACCTGATTCTCAAGCGCGCCGGGCTTAACTGCGCGCCGCAAACAGGCGAACTGTCTTACCGAACGTCAAGTCATCGTCATTGACATTATTAGATGTCATGACTAGGCTTTTGCAGGAGGAATCTCGTATGAAAAATAAAGCTGTGTTGCAACTTACTTTCTTTTCCCTTTTTTGCGGCGTCGTGCTTTTGGGTTGCACCTCAATCCGAGTTGCAGGCGATGTCCAAAAGGGACGCATGCAGCTAATGCATGGCGATCCCAAAGTCGCCCTGATCCATTTCCAAAGCGCTGCTCAACTGCAGCCCGACTACTTACTTAATTTCACTCTTCTGAATCAAGGCATCTGGACCTACGTGGGACGCGCCTACTATGCCACCGAACGCCTCCCTGAAGCTCGCCAGGCGCTCGAAAAAGCGCGTTCCCGCTATGATGAGGATCACCTGGCAAGAATTTATCTTGGCCTGGTGCTTCGGCGTGACGGTGATTCAAACCAGGGCTTAAAGGAGCTGGAGGCCGGTTTGAGAGGCCTGAATGGTTGGTTTGAATACGTTCACCACAATGTGCGCGAAGGTCACTTCTGGGATCCCGGCCGGGCGATCAGAGGAGAGATCGATAGAGGCCTGCAACTGATTGCAAGCGGTAATGCAGACTGGGAAGGCTTAACCAAAAGCGCCGAATGGATCGGGCATAAAACCGAGATGGAAATCGATCTGGTAGCGCGAGACATGTATAGAGACGAGACCGAGAGCGACGACGATGGCTGCGCAGATTGTTGAGCGGCGGTTCGCTCCGGATCGCTGGATAAAAAAAGGGGCGCCTTCAGGGCGCCCCTTTTTAGCTCTATCAAACTCTTGCTACCAGTTATATGCGACCGTTGCGTTCACGGTGTGCCAGTCGCAGTCTTTGCCGGGATTGGTCGCGTTTGACCGGTTGCTGGTGCAGCCGGTGGCGCGCTGAACTCCCACTGGCGTGTTTGACGAATCCCACCAGTTCCACTGCAAGCCAACTCTGAGGCCCGCCGCCACGGTATACCAGAGGTTGGTCTCCCGCTGCAGCACGTGAATTTTATTAAAAGATCCGGCGCCTGGCGCGCAGTCTGCGCCGTCGCCGCAATCCTGCTCGTAGCGGCTAAAGGCAAAGCCCAACAACACCGATCCCGGGGTCGTCGCCGAACCTGTAAACGCTCCCTTCGGGCTAAACAGGTAAAGCTC
>JBBDNJ010000343.1:0-10269 GCA_040877705.1 Binatia bacterium
CACTGGGAACGATGCTTTGCAAGAGATCGTTTCCCTGCCGATTTATCCCGGGATGACCGAAGCGGATGTCGAAAGAGTTATCGACGCCGTGAGAACAATTGCCGGAAGGCACCGGCGCTGATACCGCGTGTCATTCGCATCGCGAATTCACTGCGACGATTCATGTTGAGAATCTCTAAACACTTGAGAGTCGAGCACGCATGATGAGGCGACGAACATTTTTAGCTATGGCGATCGGCGGGGTGGCTGTTTCGCTGGCATCGGGAGCCAAAATTCTCGGCCTCGGGACACGAATCCCGCAGTATCGAAAGCCGCGGTTGGACGAGAAGTATCCAACCGGCAGGCTCTCACCGCTCGAGATGAGTTCGGTGATGGCGCTCGCGGAGGTTTTGATTCCAACGCAAAAAAAATCGGAGCAGATCGATGCGGTACTGAGAAGCCATGTCGACAACAGGACCCTGGCTGATCCGGGATATTTCAAGGAATATAGAAACGCTGTCGCTCTTCTCGATCAGACGGCGGAAAATTTCGGAAAAAAATTTTTCGAACTGCCGGTATCGGAACGCCAGCAGGTTTTGGAGGATATTCTGTGGGAGTACCGTGCGGAGCAGACGCGCGTTCGCCAGGTCGAAGCGATCTTCTCGCCCGCTCGAACCTTGGCTTTTCGCAATTTTGTCGTGGAAGATATTATAGAAGCGTTCTTTCGCAAACTTCCTGGGGAGGCGTGGAGTATCGTCGGTTATTCTCATTATCCGGGCGTTCCTGCAGACCCGCGCGCCTATTCCCGTCCTTTGCAGATCAGCTCGACTTCAACAGTTCGTAATCATGCCGCTTAACGACATCCCGGACGTGTGCATCATCGGTGCGGGGTTGGCCGGCGGCATCATGGCTTACGAGCTGGCTTCAAAGGGTGTTAAGGTGACGGTTTTGGAAGCGGGCCCAAGGCATGATCCGCAAACACGATTCTCGTACATGCAGAATCTCTTATCGACTGGCGCCGATCCGTGGGCGTCTAATCTTCCTGAGCGGGACGTTTTCACCAACGCCGGAGAAACTGATTACCCTCTGGGAGCGGCGAGAGTAAAAGGCGTGGGCGGCTCGACCTTGCATTGGGGCGGGCTCTCGTTGCGCTTGCATGAGACCGATTTCAAGATGAACTCGTTGTACGGTTTGGCAGATGATTGGCCTATCGGCTATGAACAGCTCGAACCTTATTACGGCAAGGCTGAAACAGCTTTGGGCGGTTCCCGAATATCCGACAACCCGTTAGCCTCATTTCGCACCACAGTAATCCCGTTGCCGCACTTCCCCTTCCATTATGATAATCGGGTCTTTACCAAAGCCTGTGAGAGGCTTGGAATCGCTATGCATCATGTTCCCTGGGCGAGAAATTCCATCCCCTATCAAAATGCGCCCGCCTGTCAGGCGTTTTCAACTTGTGGCGCTTACGGCATATGCCCTATCTCGGCTCAATATACATCCGAGAGACACATTCATTTGGCTGAAAAGACCGGCAATGCTGAAGTAATTCCAAATGCCAATGTGCTGAGGATCAACGTCGACAAATCCGGCCGAGTTCAAAGCGTAACCTACGCCGCGCCGGATAAGGAACCCCACGAAGTTCGGGCCCGGGCGTTTGTTTTGGCCGCGCACGCCATCGAGTCGACGAGATTGCTTTTGTTGTCCGAATCCAGCCGATTTCCGCAAGGACTGGCAAACCGAAGCGGCATGGTCGGGAAAAATTTCATGGAGCATCTTTATCTATCGGTGACAGCCGAGCTGAAAGAGCAAGTAGCTCCGCATCGAATCGGCTTTCACACCGCGGAGAGCCACCAATTCCTTGGGAGGAAAAAAAGAGATGAGGCCGGCTCCGTCAAAGTCGAGTTTGAAATTATTGGTCCAACGCCGCGGGACATTGCCCGAAGGAGCGGCCATTGGGGCGCCGATCTAGCCAAAGAAATCCGCGAAAGCTACGGCCGGGATGTGCGCATCAGTCTCGAGGTCGAACAGCTTCCCGACGAAAAGAACACCATCAGCCTAGACCCGAAGGCGACGGATTACTTCGGCAACCCGGCTCCGCGAATTACGTATGCCATCGGCGCTTATGAAAAAGCGACCGCAAAAAAAGCCGTCGAGATCGGCGAAAGCATATTCGGCGCGCTACAAGGCGCTGAGATCACCCTCGGAGGCAGTGAGTCCATGGAGAAAATAGCATTTGGTTATCACCACATGGGCACATGCCGGATGGGTAACGATCCTGAAAAGTCCGTCGTCAACTCGGACCTAAGAACGCACGATGTCGACAATCTGTTCATAGTCGGTAGCAGTGTTTTTGTCACCGGAGGCGGGGTCCAGCCATCTCTCACCATAGCTACCCTGGCGATCAGAGCCGCGGAATACCTTGCCAAAGAGTTTAACTGAGCCGCAAGCCGTGCATTTTTGCGTAACGCTATATGCCACTCCTAAACAAAACATCTCTCAGGAAGGTCCTTCCCGATGAGGCTTGGAGCATCGCCAGAGATACGTTCAATCGCGTTCGGAAATTCCAGCGCAAGTTCGAGCGTCGACCTCCCGTCGGTTGGGTACGTTTCGGCTCTTTGCGCCGGGTCGATCCCATCGATCCCAATTTCGGCTTTCGTTACGGCACTGTCATCGATCGCTATTACATCCAGGCCTTTTTAAGTCAGCAGGCAAGCGACATCCGCGGGCACGTGCTGGAGGTCGAAAACAATGCTTATACCCGGCGCTTCGGCGGCGCCCGGGTAAGCCGGTCCGACGTTCTGCATTACACGGCGGACAATCCGAAAGCGACGATCGTTGCCGACTTGACCGACGCCCGCGACATCCCGTCGGATACTTTCGATTGCGTGATTCTGACTCAAACATTGCAGTTCATCTACGATATGAGCGCTGCGGTCCGCACGTTGAATCGAGTTCTCAAACCCGGCGGTGTCGTGCTGGCGACATGCCACGGCATCAGTCAAATTTCCAGCTATGATATGGAAAGTTGGGGCGAGTACTGGCGCTTGACATCTTTGTCGGCGCGCAAGCTGTTCACGGAATCCTTTCACCAGGATTGTATTACGGTCCGAGCTTATGGAAACGTGCTTTCCGCCACGGCCTTTCTGCATGGTCTGACCGCTCAGGAGCTCCGTCGCGAGGAGTTGGATTATCACGACCCGCGTTTCGAGGTTATTGTCGCCGTCCGCGCCGTCAAACGGTCCCTGGATTAAAAAAGCGGCCGCGCTTTTGAGTCCCGCTGCACGCGACCAGTCGGCGGTGCGGACAGCAGCCGTGAACGCTTACCTGCACTCTGAATACATGGAGGTTACAATATGAAAGCGGTCATCCTTGCAGGCGGCCTTGGCTCCCGGTTGTCCGAAGAAACGACGCTCCGTCCCAAACCGATGGTCGAGATTGGCGGCAAGCCCATACTGTGGCACATCATGAAAACTTACGCGTGCCATGACGTCAACGAGTTCATCGTTGCGCTCGGCTACAAAGCGGACGTCGTCAAAGATTACTTTCTTCGTTTCTATGCCATCAATAACGACCTGACCATCGACTTGGCCAGTGGAGCGACGACCATTCACAAAAATGGCCATCAAACCGATTGGAAAGTGCACCTTGCCGATACCGGCCTCAATACCCAAACAGGCGGACGTCTTAAACGATTACAGAACCGGCTGGATAAGGATGAACCTTTTTTCTTCACCTATGGGGACGGGGTCTCGGACCTCAACGTGAAGGCCTTACTCGAGTTTCACCAGCGCCACGGAAAAATCGCAACGGTCACCACCGTTCGCTCTCCCGCTCGTTTCGGCAGAATCGGGTTTACCGGAGACAACGTGACCGATTTTTATGAAAAACCGGAAAGCGGCGAGGGCTGGATCAACGGCGGCTACTTCGTCTTGAACCGCAAGGCGCTCGACTACATCGAAGGCGACGAGTCGGTGTGGGAGCATGGTCCGGTTGACAGACTTGCCAAAGATGGCCAACTGATGGGCTACCGGCACCACGGTTTTTGGTCGTGTATGGATACATTGAAAGAAAAAAACATTCTCGAAGAATTCTGGAATTCCGGCAAGGCGCCTTGGGCTATATGGAAGTAACGTTTACCATCGCCACGATTAGGAGCGGTCATAGTGTTTAACCAAACTGAAACCGTACGAGAGCCGTCAAGTCGGCAACGTCTCCGTTCCGAAGAGGGTCCGAGATGTCGATTTTGCGACTCGTCTTTGCGACATGTTTTTGTCGATCTCGGCATGTCACCGCTATCCAATGCGTATTTGAAGTTCGCCGACCTCGCTCGCATGGAGCCCTTCTATCCGCTCGTGGTGTTTGTTTGCGAGAGGTGCTTTCTAGTCCAGCTCGAAGAGTTCGAGAGTCCCGGCAATATTTTTAGCGACTACGCCTATTTCTCGTCGTTTTCAGACTCGTGGGTTGAGCATGCCAGAGTCTACACGCACATGATCGTCGAACGGTTCGGTATGGAGCGCCGGCATCGAGTTGTTGAGATCGCCAGCAATGACGGCTACCTGCTGCAGCATTTCGTTGCTAAAGAAATTTCGGTTTTAGGCATTGAGCCGGCGGCCAATGTCGCCGAGGCTGCGGTCAAAAAAGGGATTCCGACCGTTGTCGAGTTTTTCGGGGAGAGCCTGGCGCGTCGTCTGGTCGCCGAGGGCGCCGGCGCGGACCTCATAGTCGGCAACAACGTCCTGGCCCACGTTCCCCGGCTGAACGATTTTGTCAAAGGCCTCAAGATCCTGTTGAAGCCCGGAGGCGTTATCACACTCGAATTCCCCCATCTGATGCGTCTCATCGAGGAGAATCAGTTCGATACCATCTATCACGAGCACTTCTCATACTTCTCATTGCATGCGGTGCGCCAGGTGATGGCTGCACATGGCCTGATCATCTTCGACGTCGAGGAACTGTCGACTCATGGGGGCTCGTTGAGGATTTACGCGCGTCATCAAGAAGATCAAAGGTCATCGATTAGCAGCCGCGTGGCAGACCTCGCCGCGAGAGAAGAGGCGGCGGCTGTGGCCAATCTGGAAACATACGTGACCTTCGGAGAGAAAGTAAAACATACCAAGCGTAAATTTCTCGACTTCCTGATCGCGGCCAAGAACGAGGGCAAATCCGTCGTCGGTTATGGAGCTCCCGCGAAAGGTAATACCCTGCTCAATTATTGCGGCGTGCGCACGGATTTTATCGATTATACCGTCGATCGAAGTCCTCATAAGCAGGGTCATTTTTTGCCTGGAACGCGCATCCCGATTCATCATCCGGACCGGATAAGGGAAACACGGCCTGATTATGTGCTGATTTTGCCCTGGAATCTCACGCACGAAATTAGCGCTCAGATGAGCTACATCCGGGAATGGAATGGACGCTTTGTCGTGCCCATTCCTGAAGTAAAAGTCCTCTAAGCAGTCTGCAACCGAAGTTTTTAGCAACGGCTAGGCTAGCGCGGCTTTTATGAAAAGCGGAAAAATGGGAGCACTGAAGTCGTGTCGTTTACTTGTCTAAGCGGTATGAATAACAACGTGAATAACAACGGGAGGCTATCATGAAGATCCTTGTCACAGGCGTCGATGGCTATATCGGCACGATTTTAGCGGACTATCTGACAAAACGCGGGCACACTGTCACGGGCCTGGATACCGGATTTTACCGAGACGGCTGGCTCTACGACGATAACGCTTTACACCGCCCGCCTTGTGTCAATAAGGATCTACGCGCAGTAACCGAAAACGACCTGCGCGGCTTCGAAGCGGTGGTTCATCTGGCGGAGTTGTCCAATGACCCTCTGGGCCAACATAATCCTGAATTGACCTATGCGATCAATCATGGCGGCAGCGTGGCGCTGGCGTCGGCGTGCATGAAGACCGGCATTTCGAGATTTGTCTACACGTCTTCGTGCAGCGTCTACGGAACGGGATCGGGCGAGTTCAAGTCCGAGGAATCGGAACTCAATCCGCAGACCGCCTATGCCAGGTGCAAGGTCCTCGTGGAGAACGATCTGTCGGCGCTTGCCAACGATGATTTTTCTCCGACGTTTCTACGCAACGCCACCGCTTACGGAGCCTCGCCAAGGATGCGCTTCGATTTGGTGCTCAATAATCTTGCGGGTCTGGCATGGACGACCCAAGAGATTAAAATGACCAGCGACGGAAGCCCCTGGCGCCCGCTCGTCCACGTGCGCGACATCGCCCACGCCATTGCCTGTGCTCTTGAAGCGCCGAGAAGCGTCGTCCACAATCAGGTCTTCAACGTCGGCTCAAACACGGAAAACTATCAGGTTAGAGAGATCGCCGGTGTAGTCGCCGGCGCCTTTCCAGGCTGTCGTGCGACCTTCGGAAACAGCGACGGCGATAACCGCAGCTATCGGGTTTGCTTCGACAAGATCAACTCGGTATTGCCGGGCTTTAAATGCCGGTATGACACCGCGACGGGAGCAAGCGAGCTGCATGAGCTGTTTCAGCAAATCGAAATGTCGCGCGACGTATTCGAATTCAGGGCCTATACAAGGCTGAAGCAACTCCAACATCTGCTGGGCACGGGGCAGATAGACGATCAGTTCCACTGGACTCAAATAAATCGCCCGGAATCTCTAACGGACGATTCATCAAGCCCAGGTTGCGACCTCCCGTCCTTGAGGCGGCGAGCATCATAGGAGATGGACGAATGAACGATGTGAGTAAAACAAGGCTAACGGGTAGCGTAAATCACGGCGGTCAAGAGGGAAGAGGACCATGAATGCTACCTTCTGGCGATCCAAGAAAGTTTTAATTACCGGCCACACCGGCTTCAAAGGGAGCTGGCTTTCACTTTGGCTCCAATGCATGGGAGCCCAGGTGGTTGGCTATGCGCTAAAACCGCCGAGCGAGCCCAACCTATTTCAAATAGCGAGAGTGGCCGACGGCATGACCTCGGTGTCGGGGGACGTGCTGAACCAAGATGAGTTGCAGAAGGTTATCGTGAAATATCGTCCCGAACTGGTGTTTCATCTGGCGGCTCAATCTCTAGTGCGCGAATCCTATAAAAATCCAGTGCAGACTTACGCCACCAACGTGATGGGTTCCGTGCATCTGTTGGATGCGGTTCGCAACGCCGGCGGAGTTCGAGCCGTTGTCTGCGTCACCTCGGACAAATGTTATCAAAACCGTGAATGGGTCTGGGGTTACCGGGAAGACGAGCCGATGGGCGGTTATGATCCCTACAGCAGCAGTAAAGGATGCGCGGAATTAGTAGCTGCCGCGTATCGAAACTCGTTTTTCAATGAAAACAGTTATCCCCAGCATGGAGTGGCCGTAGCGACAGCGCGAGCCGGAAATGTCATCGGCGGAGGGGACTGGGCAAAGGACCGTTTGATTCCCGATGTCATTCGATCGGTGACAGCCGGTCAGGACATCATCTTGAGGAACCCTCATGCAATCCGTCCCTGGCAGCACGTGCTTGATCCGCTGAACGGCTACTTATTGCTGGCCGAAAGCCTTTACGACAAGGGTCCCCATTTCACTGAAGGATGGAACTTCGCGCCCGCCGATTCCGAACCGGTTGCCCAGGTGGTCGACCAATTGCTCTCGCTATGGGGCAGTCCTGCCGCTGCCAGGCATGACAAAAGTCAGCAACCTCACGAAGACCCTTACATGATGCTGGACAGCACTAAGGCCCGCCTCAAGTTAGGATGGAGACCGGCATTGGATCTAAAGACCAGCCTGAGTTGGATCGTGGAATGGGTTAAGTGTTTTCAAAAGAACGTCGACATGCGCAGCGTAACCGAAAGGCAAATCAGAAATCATATGGAGATGACGGAGTATCCCGGCATCCTTGAACCGCCCATGGAGCAAACGCTGGCCGGCACGGCGGGAGCGGACTTTCTCGAACTGCTTCACGAAACAATCATCATTCGCGACATGGAAGGCAGAATTCAATATTGGAACCAGGGCGCAAGTGAAATGTATGGTTGGAACAGCGAAGAAGCGATAGGAAATATTTCGCACAAGCTCTTGCAAACAAAATTTCCGAAATCATTAAGCGAAATCGAGAATATGCTAGCCGGGGAAGGACGATGGGAAGGCCAACTCGAGCATACCAGGCGAGATGGTAGCAAAGTTAAAATAAAAAGCCGGTGGGTTCTAAAGCCTGGCCGGCAAAGCCGCGACCGCAAAGTTTTTGAGATCAATCAAGTCGGCATGAACAGACCCGAAGAGTTATAAACACGAGCATGGTTATTTTTGACTACTGCGCTTATCGCTTGCGGGTTCAATGATTTTTACCGAAACAAAACTGCCCAATGCCTATATTATCAGACTAGAACGCCTGGATGACGAACGAGGATTCTTCGCGCGCGCTTTTTGTCGCGACGAATTCGAGCGGCACGGGCTAAATTCTTCCGTAGCTCAGTGCAATATTTCTTTGAACCGTAAGAAAGGCACCCTGCGCGGAATGCACTATCAGGTTGCGCCGCATAGCGAAGCAAAGCTCGTTACCTGTGTCGCCGGCTCGATTTACGACGTCATTATCGATCTCCGGGCGGATTCCGCGACTTACAGTCAATGGTTAGCCGTGAATCTGAGCGCGCGCGACCGTGACATGCTTTACATCCCCGAAGGATTTGCTCATGGCTTCCAAACCCTGGAAGATGACACCGAGGTCTTCTATCAGATGTTTCAGTTTTACGAACCTGCGGCCGGCAGAGGCATTAGATGGGATGATCCTTTCTTTGCCATCAGGTGGCCGGAGGGCCCGCAAAATTTATCGGATCGGGATCGAACGTATCCGGACTTTCGTCCCTGAGTCCACCTTAACGCTCTTTGACGCGAGGATTCATTCCCGGAATGTCCGCGCCCGGAGCGTACGAACAGAGATTTTTAGCCTGCCTCACCGGATTGGCCCAAGGCGAAGCATCTGTCTTACGAATGGGACAGCCGCTCCGAACAACGACCGAAATTCGGACTCGGCAACGGTCGTCCCGAGACTTTTCCGCCAGCTATCTATCTCAGAACGTGGCATTCGCTTTGCTCTCCCACCTTTTGCATTCGACGGGTGGGATGACTCGACGCGTTAACTTAATTCAAACTTGAGCTTGCCTCATGGCACACACTTCGAACAAGCAGACGAAGGTTGCTCCACAGCGCATCGATGCTTCTACTATCGGCAACGAAATGTATGGGCTGATGGAGGAGCTGTTCCCGATTTGCCGGAGCATCACCGGAGACGGTGTCCGTGCATCGCTCGCGATTATCAAGAGGCATGTGCCGTTGGAAATACACGAGGTCCCGAGTGGAGCGCGGGTTTTCGATTGGACCGTTCCCAAGGAGTGGAATATCAGAGGCGCGCACGTCAAGGACTCCTCAGGCAGGAAAATCATTGATTTCCAAGATTCGAATCTACATGTTCTGAGCTATAGCATGCCTATCCGCGCCAGACTATCGATCAAAGAACTCAAAGAGCACCTTTATACCGCGCCGGAGCACCCTGAGTGGATTCCCTATCGAACCTCTTACTACAAAGACAACTGGGGTTTTTGCCTTAGTCATAATCAATTGCTTGAGCTTGCCGAGGGCGAATACGACGTGCTAATCGATTCGTCTTTGCAGGACGGGCACTTGACGTACGGCGAGTATTTTCTCAAGGGGCAAACGGACGAGGAAGTTTTGATCTCCACTCACATATGCCATCCGTCGCTTGCCAACGATAATCTTTCGGGTGTCGCCTTGGCGGTTTTTCTGGCGCGGCACTTGCACCAGAATTCTTTAAGGTACTCCTACCGGTTTCTCTTCACGCCAGGAACGATCGGCTCGATTACCTGGCTCAGTTTGAACGAGCATCAAGCGTCCCGGATCAAACACGGGCTTGTGCTGGCGTGTGTCGGTGATGCCGGCAAAATCACTTATAAAAAGAGCCGGCGAGAAAATGCCGATATCGATCGTGCCGTCATTCAGGTCCTGAAGGATGCAAGGGAACCTTATGAGATTTGCGGCTTTTCCCCTTACGGTTACGACGAGAGACAGTTTTGTTCTCCGGGATTTAACCTGCCCATAGGCTGTTTCATGAGGACGCCGCATGGCCGATTTCTCGAATACCACACCTCGGCGGATGATTTGCGCCTGGTGCGGCCGGAGTCTTTAGCCGATTCGTTTGCCAAGTGTTTGGCTGTTCTCCAGCTCCTGGAACAAAACCAGACCTATGTGAATCGGAATCCCAAATGCGAACCGCAGTTGGGGAAAAGAGGACTTTACAGCCATATCGGCGGCC
>JBBDNJ010000344.1:0-10228 GCA_040877705.1 Binatia bacterium
CACGGAATTCTTCTGCCGGCATTTGGTTGGATGATTTCCGCCGCCGGATGTTCGTCTGGTGATGAAACCATGTGACGCATTCACCGGGCTCGCTTGACAGTTTGTTTCCGCTTTGAGAGGGTTCGGCTGCCTATACCTTTTTGCGATCTATAAGGAAGGAACCATGGAGAACCAGAAGTTTGTCGATTCAATTATTCGCGAGATTGTCCAGCCAGGCGTCGATCAACTGATGAACAACCGCTTTTTCACCGAGCTTCGCGAAGGCCAGTTGTCGCACAAACGGATCACGGGTTTCGCGCTGCAGCATTACCATTGCAATCACGCAATCAATAAAGGTCTGGCGTTCTGCATGGTCAGAAATGCCAACAACCCGCCGCTCTACAACCAGTTCTTGGAGCTGTTCACCGAAGAGCAGTCGCACCCGGACTTGATGAAGCGCTTCGGCTTCGCCATCGGCTTGACCGACGAAGATTTTGACAAAGAACTCCTGATATACGAATGCGTAGCCCACACCGCGGCGGTTATCCGCGGCATGTTTCTCGGCACTCAGGCCGAATCCCGTGCCGGCGCCTTGGTCAACGAAACGATGGTTTGCCGCTACTCGGGGGAGTTCGACACTTATCTCGAAAAGCACTACGGCTTCGATAATCGTGCCCGAACGTTTTTCATCGTTCATAGCAAAGTCGATCAAGAGCACACCGCAATGGCTTCCGAGAGCATCGCGCGCAACGCCAATACCGACCGTGACAAAGAACTGGTTCGCGCCGCCGCGCGCAACATGGTCCGCTTCAAGCTGGCAAAGTTCGAGGGCATCTACGATGCGTATGGATGAAAAACCAGTTCAACGGTTCAAAAGTTCAACCGTTCAACGACTGACTCGAGGAAACCAAGATCATCTGCCACAATCGCAACCTCTTGTTAGAACGATTTGAACATTTTGAACGGCTTGAACGTTTTGAACTTCTTCGAGCGCTTTGCGCCGTCCGCCTCGTTGAACTGTTGAACCTTTGAACTGTTGAACTATTGCCTCTTGGAGGAAAAGAGATGAAGTACAGCACTGATCGAATCCTTACCACCCACGCCGGCGCCTTGCCCCAACCCGACGATTTGAAGCAGATGCATGCCGCAAAGATCGACGGGCAGCCGGTCGATGAAACAACCTTCGCCCAACGGGTGCGCAAGTCGGTGGCGCAAGTCGTCAAAAAACAAATCGCCTGCGGGCTCGACATCATCAACGATGGCGAAGTGGGCAAATCCAATTTCTCGCGCTACGCCCGCGAGCGCCTGAGCGGATTTATCGAACGGGAGGCGCGTCCGGAAGATCACGTGTCGTCGATTTTCGCCCGCGACATGGTTGAATTCGGCGATTATTTCCGCAAACGCATGGGCGGCATTCGCGGCGAAAACGTCAAGCGAGTATTTTGCAACGCTCCGCTCCAGTATACCGGGCACGCCGCGCTGAAAGCCGAGCTCGAAAATTTTAAAGCGGGCCTGCAGGGACAAGAATACGCCGAGGCCTTTCTCCCCGCCATCGCACCGGGAACTATCGAGCACTGGATGAAGAACGATTATTATGCCGATGACGAGGCCTATCTGATCGCCATCGCCGATGCCATGCACGACGAATACCAAGCCATCGTCGATGCCGGCTTCCTGCTGCAGATCGATGATCCGGATCTGCCGGACGGTTGGCAGTTCATGTCGCAAATGTCCGTGGCGGAGTATCGCCGCTACGCCGAGCTGCGCGTCGATGCGCTCAATCACGGTCTGAGAGACATTGCACCGGAGAAAATTCGTTTTCATACCTGCTGGGGGAGTTACCACGGCCCGCATAAGTACGACATTCCGCTGCGCGATATCATCGATCTTATCTTAAAGGTGAACGCCAATACTTATTCCATCGAAGCTTCCAACCCGCGCCATGAGCATGAATGGCGCGTTTGGGAAGAGGTGAAATTCCCTGAAGGCAAAGTCATCGTTCCCGGCGTCGTCGGCCATGCCACCGATATTGTCGAGCACCCTGAGATTATCGCCGAGCGGCTATTGCGCTACGCTGGAATCGTCGGCCGCGAGAACGTAATGGCCGGCACCGACTGCGGCTTGGGCCCGCGCGTAGGCGATGCGCAAATTGCATGGGCGAAATTCGAAGCGATGGCGGAAGGCGCGCGCATTGCCACTGAAAAGCTTTGGAGAAAATAAAGCGCAAGACTGGATTGAGATTTAATAGATCAACGACCATTGACACTAAAAAGCGCTCAAGTTAGAAAGGGAACCCACTAAAGGAGGATTATCTTATGTCTGCGCGATGGAACGGACACCGACTCCTGAGAGCAATACTTTTGGTAACTCTGCTGCTCTTGCCAAACTCTAGCGCAGCCCAGCAGATGCCCAAGTCTGTCAACATCGGCTCCAATCCGGCGGGTTCTCTCTTTTACGCTTTGGCCAGCGGCTTAGCCAAAGTCATCAGCGAATCCGCCCCCTTTCAGGCGCAAGTCCAGCCCTATTCCGGCACCAGTACATTCTTGCCATTGATCGACAGCGGCGAACTCGACCTTGGCACCGTAAACGCCGTCGATATGGGCCTCGCCTTTCAGGGGCCGAATCGCTTGAAAATCGGCGGCAGAAATCCCTACCCCCATGTTCCCAACGCACGTTTGATTATGCGCGGCTCGCCTCTGCGGAGTAGTTTGATTGTCAAGAAGGACTCACCCATAAAGACCATCCAAGCGGTCAAAGGACAGCGCGTGACCGGTGAATATCCGGCTCAGCTCGCCGTTTGGTATAATGTTTTCGGTGCGCTCTCGAATGGAGGATTGACCTGGAAGGACGTCAAAGTCGTTCCGGTCCCAGCGGTCAACGAGGGTGTGGATGCTTTGACTCAGGGGCGCGCCGACGTTACGACACACGCCATCGGTTCCGCAAAAGTGAAGGAAGCCGACGCCGCGGTGGGAATTCGCTATATATCGCTCGACTGCTCACCCCAAGGCGAAGCAAGGATTAAAAAGGCCGTGCCCGGTTATTATCTTTCAACGATGAAGGCCGGCTCATCTACTGGCATCGTTGAGGATACCTGCACGTATACTTACGATATTTATCTGATCGGCCATAAGGCACTTCCCGATGGCGTCGTTCAGGCTGCGCTCAAAGCGATCTGGGATAATATAGCAAAGCTACCGCCGGTGCATCCCGGGTTTAGGGAATGGACGCGAGAGCGAGCCGTGGACCCCGAAGTCACGATACCCTACCACCCGGCCGCAGTGCAGTTTTACAAGGAGCACAAGAGCTGGTCGGCCAAGATGGACGAAACCCAGCGCAAGCTCATGGCCTTGAATCCGTAGAACTGTTCCGGCCGACAATTTAAAAGCACTCTGGGTGTTCATCGCGCGAGGCTCTCCCAGCGGCGGCGCGCCCTGACGCAGTTTTTAGCTGCGCGCTCAGAGCGGTTACCAAACGAGGACACGGGATTTCGTTGATCCTGTTCGTTCCTGATGCTCGTCAACGAGCACGAATTCGCTCAGGACGGAATGCGATTGAGCGCAACGAAACCGATAAGGATGTGTTAGAGTCCTGCTCGGAGATAGTTTTCGCGGCGAGCTAAAAGTGAGCGACGATTATAACCCCGCTACAAAATTCCGTTCTCTGACCGGATACGCCAGAACAATTGAGCGAACTTTACTGTTCACTCTCACTTTATCCGGGGCGGCGTGGGCCGGCCAAATTCATACCTATCTGGACTTCACATTCTTCAAAGAACAGTTTCTCGGGCTTTTCTTTGGTATCGGGCTGGCCGGAGTTTTTATCCATGTAAAAGTCCACCCGAAACAGTCGGGCCTGAACGTGCCATGGTATGACTGGCTCTGCTGTCTCGGCAGCCTACTGACCGGCGGCTACATCGTGGTGATGTATCCGTCCATCGCCTACAGGCTCGGCATACTATCGCCGGAGCGATGGCTTCTAGGTGGGCTAGCTGTCATTCTCATCTTTGAAGCGACTCGTCGCCTTGCCGGATCGGTGCTCACCTGGCTTGGGGCGATATGTATTCTTTACGCGAAGTTTGGATACCTGCTTCCCGGCGTTCTCTATACCCAAGGCTCCTCCTGGCCGCGCCTTGCGACCTATCTCTATCTCGATTCCAGCGGCATCCTGGGAATTCCTCTGACCGTCGCCGCCAGTGTTGTCGTCGCGTTCATTTTTTTTGGTCAGGCTCTCTATGCCGTAGGCGGGGATAAGTTCATCACTGACTTAGCCTTGATTGCCATGGGAAGATATCGCGGTGGGTCGGCAAAAGTTTCGGTGGTTTCTTCAGGACTCTTTGGCACCGTGTCGGGCAGCGCAGTGGCCAATGTGGCTGTAGATGGCGCCATTACGATTCCCCTCATGAAGCGCGCCGGCTATCCATCCCATTTAGCTGCCGCCATCGAAGCGGTCGCATCCAACGGGGGGCAAATCGCGCCACCGGTCATGGGTGCGGCAGCATTTCTCATCGCCGAGTTCTTGAATATTCCATATGGTCAGGTGGCCCTTGGAGCCGCGGTCCCCGCGTTGCTCTACTATATCGCTCTATTCACCCAGGTCGATTTGGAAGCGGCAAAGTATGGTCTCGGCGGACTGCCCGCTTCGCAGCTTCCGAAGTGGCGCGGCGTCATGCGTTTCGGATGGGTGTTTTTGTTGCCACTCGGCTTCTTAATCTACGCTCTTATGATCGAGAACTGGGACGCCGGGCAAGCCGGCATGGTTACGGTGGCACTCACATTTATTGTCGGAGCTTTACAAAAGGAGACTCGCCCGACATTGGATGGGATCTTAAAGTGCATTGAAAACACCGGACGTACGCTCTTGGATATTGTCGTAATCTCGGCTCTGGCTGGTCTCGTGATCGGAGCCCTCCAATTGTCGGGTCTGACATTTAAACTTTCGCTCATCCTGGTGACCCTATCGGGAGGCAACGTCTTTCTCCTGCTTGGCCTCACCGCCGTCGTCTGCATCTTCTTGGGCATGTCCCTGCCCACTGCGGTAGTTTACATTACGCTCGCAGTGCTTGTCGGACCTGCATTGGCGCAGCTCGGTATCGATCCGCTTGCTGCGCATCTTTTCCTTTTCTATTTTGGCATGCTTTCGTTAATCACCCCACCTAACTGCCTTGCCACTTACACTGCCGCCGCGATCGCCCACTCTGACTTCTGGAAAACAGGCTGGACCGGGATGCGCCTCGGCATCGCTGCATACGTGGTCCCGTTTGCTTTTGCTCTCCATCCTGCCCTGATTTTAAAAGGTAGCATCGGCGAAATATTGCTTGCGGTCGTCGCCGCCTCCACCGGAACCTTTCTGCTCGCTATCGGGTGTGCTGGCTTTCTGTTTCGCTTGATGGGGTGGACTAAACGGGGACTTTTTTGCCTCGCCGGTCTCCTCCTGATGCTTCCCACCTGGCACGGGAAATGGCTCATACTTGATGGGCTCGGCCTCGCTCTTGGAATGGTTTTGCTCTTTTGGGAGTGGAACAGGAGGAGCCCGGCAAGCGATGCCGCCCTCGCTCACCCGGAGAGCAGCTCCTAAGCAGCCTCGCATTAGCGGTTAGAGCCTGTCACCTTTTCCCTCCCCATCGCTGATCCATAAAACCGCTCTTCTCCATCTCGTCAATTTCGCCTGTCATTCTGCATTGCTCTTTGAAGACTCTGACGTAGAAATCGGTAGGGCGATAATCACAAGGCAATTGATGTGATCTTTTTCGGGAGTCGGTCACCAAGTTGCTGGCATAGCAATTGCTCCTGCGCAGTTGAGCGCAGGAGAAAACGACCTCCGAAAGCCGACAACGGTACACGAAATCGTTGGCTAAATGCGTGAATAAAAATCAGCTTTTCACAGCAAGCCTGGTTCGGAGGACGTAGAGACAGGTCGATATCAAAAAGGAGGAACAAAACTCATGAACATATTCTATATAATCGGCGTCATCGTCGTCGTGCTGTTTATCTTAGGATATCTCGGCTTGGCGTAGGCCCGCGCCAGCGCTTGGCTACGGGCGGAGCGGCAATCCAGAATCAATTGAAGGTTCTGTCCGCTTCGCCTGTCGCAAAAGTCGCACGCATCCTTCCCTTACTGTGCCGCTTGTGACACAGACGCGGAGAGCTCAGACATCGAGACGAGACAGCGGACCGGAGACTGGGAGAGTAAGCAATCCGCGCTTGGCAATTTGCAATACGTTCGCGCGATCGTTCCGGCGTCGAGCGCAACGGCTTGAACATTCGATTAGGCAGGCGCAACCGCAGCCTTGTCAGCCTCTTCGGCTTGGGCCAGCTGCCGAGCACTCGCACCCGCCTTGCGCGCGATGCCGGCCAGACTCCGTCGCGACACTACCGAACGTGATTTGGCTGCTGTGATATCTTCAGTCGACGCGGCATCGTCACGGTGCTTGATCAAGAGCCATTGCCGCGTCCGCATTCGCACCAGAACCCACGAGCCGCTAAGCTTTTTGCCATGCAGTTTGAATTTGAGATCGCCTTTTGCCAGCGCCTTACCGACGTCAGCCACTTCCGGGTCCCACGTGCCGCGATCCCAGATCATTACGGTTCCTCCGCCGTACTCGCCCTCGGGGATCACGCCTTCGAATTGGTTATACTCGATGGGATGATCTTCAGTCTGCATGGCAAAGCGCTTGTGAGAAGGATCGATCGAAGGACCTTTCGGCACCGCCCAAGAGAGCATCACCCCGTCGTGCTCCAGGCGAAAATCATAATGCAGGCGGCTCGCACGGTGCTTCTGCACGACAAATTCCAAACTCGTTTTTTTCATTCGGCCGAGCTTGCCCTTCGGCTCCGGCGTGACGCCAAAACGGCGCTTACGGTTGTATTCGGCAAGCCTGCCGTATTGGCTGAGATCGGCCGCTGATGAATGGTATTTTTTCATACAGTTTCCTTGGCAAGTGTCGAAACGATACTGGCGGCCTCTCCAGGCAAATCGAAGATCGCTATAACCGGCGCGTGATCGCTGGTTCCGACTTCGCGATAAACTGAACATTGCGCCGCCCGCGACGCTAGAGGTCCGCTGGCCAGGATGTAATCCAGGCGCCAACCGATATTGCGCTCGCGCATACGGCGCCACGGCGCCCACCAGGTGAAAAGGTTTTCATTATCCGGATCGAGCGCTCGCCCGACGTCTACCAGCCCCCGGTCAAGAATTCGCTCAAACATTTGTCGTTCCTCAGGGCGTTGGCCGATAACCGCGGGGTTTCGCTCCTTCGGGTGCACGTCTCGTTCGGTTCGGGCGATATTAAGGTCGCCGCAAAAAACCAGCCGCGCGCCGCCGTCGTGAACTTCATGGACGTAGTTTTCCATGTCCCGCAGAAATTGCATCTTCGCCGGGAAATCTTTGCCGCCGTTGGGAACGTATGCGGACACGACCACGAGATCACCGATCTGTGCGCTAACGATGCGGGTTTCAAAGTCAAAAGGCGGATGCTGAAAACGCGGCTCCTCAAGGAATGCGTCGCGGCGGATATAGAGACCGACACCCGAATAAGCGCGCGCACCGTGCCAGTGACAGCGATATCCCTGGAGCTCGCAAAGCGCCGCCGGAACCTGCGCCACGGTCGATTTCAATTCCTGCAAGCACACAATATCGGGCCGCTCGCGCTCGATCCATTCGAGCACTTGAGCCTCGCGCGCTCGAATGCCGTTAACGTTCCAGGTTGCGATCTTCAAAGTTGGCATCTGTCTTTCTCCAATTCAAGAAAAAGTATAGATACACGCCGGCAGAACTTCAATGAAGCGACACGCGACGGTTCTCAACGGTTTCTTCCTCAACGGCGATTGACAGTAGATCTCAGCTTCCACTAGCATGGCCGCGATGAGTTTATCTAGTGAGAAAGCCGTGCAAACCATTTACGTCGATATGGATGACGTGCTATGCCAGACGGCGCAGCACTTCCTGAACATTCTAGAACGCGATTTCGGCAAACGATTTTATTTCGAGCAACTCACCGACTTCGACGTGGGTCAAGCCTGCGATTTGACCCCGGAAGAGCGCGCGGAGTTGTACCGGATCGTTCATAATGGCGATGAACTCTTAAGTATCGCGCCGATCGAAGGCGCAGTCAGCGCACTCCGGCAGTGGAGCGCGGCGGGCTTCGAGATTGCCGTCGTTACTGGCCGGCCGCCGGACACCCATACTCCCTCGATCGAATGGTTAAGGCGGCATAGCGTGCGCCATGACAAATTCTTGATCGTCGATAAGTATGGACGGTTCGCAGCCGACGGCACCCGGTGCATTTCGCTCGAGGCGTTGACGAAGCACCGCTTCTGCTGGGCGGTGGAAGATTCGCCGACCATGGCGATTTACCTGGCGACCCAAATGAAAATTCCGGTCGCGTTGCTCGATCGTCCTTGGAACCGTAAAGGCGTCAACCACGACCTAGTCGGCAGACACAGCCACTGGCATGAGATCGCGCGGGCATTGCCGGTGAAAAACTCCTGAAACGCGACTAGTGTCTGCGCGCGGAACAATTTTCCTGACCCGGTTCAGCACGTTTCCGGAGGAACCCTGTCACGATTCAAGCTCACCTTGGCGTGTCGCGACTATGATCACACCCGTGGTCTGCTCGACGGCACGGTGACGGTCGATGGCGCGGAGTTGAATGTCCTGCGCATCACACCGCCGTCGCAGATCTTCCTGCGCATGCTACGCGGCGAAGAATTCGACGTGTCAGAAATGTCGTTGTCGAACTATTTGATCGCGCTCGGGCATGGGGACAAGAGATTTGTGGGTGCCGGCCAATATCCGCATCGATCATCTCGGCAAAGACCGCAAACTGGACGAAGCGCTCGAAGCCGGGCATATCGATGCGATGATTTCCACCCATTTGCCGCGTGGCGCCGGCCGCGGCTCGCCATCGATTCGGCGTCTGTTTGCCAAGGCGCGAGACACCGAAGCGGAATATTTCCGGCAAACGAAGATATTCCCGATCATGCACCTGATGGTCATGCGGCGCGCGGTCTATGACCGGGAGCGCCGGCTCGCGGCGAGCTTGACGGACGCTTTTCACCAGGCCAAGGAGCTGGCATTTGCCAGGTTCGATGAAGGATTGTATCCGCTGCCTTGGGTGAACTTGGATTTCGAATACGCGCAACAAGTGATGGGCGGCAATGTCTATCCTTATGGAGTGAAAGCAAACCTGCCGACTCTGGAAGCCGCGACGCTGTTCTCTTACGAGCAGGGACTGACGGGAAGAAAGATCGATATCAGCGAGATTTTCGCGCCGGAGACGTTGGCGATGCTCGAGGAAGGTTGAGAAGACCCCTCACCCCCCCTCCCCCGCTAATCTGTTTCCCAACCGCCACCCAACGCCTTATACAGCGCGACGAGATTCGACGCCATCACCGCTTCACTCTGCGCGAGTTCGCTTTCCGACGCGTACAGCGAGCGTTGGGTTTCCAAAACGTTGAGAAAATCGATCAGACCTCTCGTATAAAGCTCGTTGGCCAACTGCACGGCGCGACGGTTAGCGGCAACCGCATCTGTGAGCGAGCGATAGCGCGTCTGTTCTTTGAGGTAATTCACCAGCGAGTTTTCCACGTCTTCAAACGCCGTCAAGATAGTTTTTTCATACAAGGTCAACGCTTGCTCTTGCTGCGCGCTGCGCACCGCGATGCCGGCGCGAATTCTTCCGGCATCGAAAACCGGCCAGAGAATCGTCGGTCCGATCGACCAGAAGCGGCTGCCTCCCGACAGCAGGTCGCCGGCGCTGATACTTTGAAAGCCAAACGCGCCGGAAAGAGAAAATCTCGGATACAAATCCGCCGTGGCGGCGCCGACTTGCGCCGTCGCCGCGGCTAACAAACGCTCGGCGCGTCGGATATCGGGGCGCCGCCTGAGAAGCTCGGCAGGCATGCCGACGTGAGCTTGCGGCGGCAATGCCGGAATCGGCGCTTCGTTGCCGACTTCCGTCCACAGCGCGCCAGGCTGTTGCCCGAGCAGCACGTCGAGGCGGTGCGCGCTCTGCTTGAGCGCGCTTTCCAAAGCGGGAATCTGCGCCGCGGTGGTGTTCACTTGACCTTCGGATTGCGCAACCTCAAAATCACTGGAGAGCCCGGCTTCAAACCGCACTCGCGTGAGTTCCAACGTTTCCTGTTGTGCTTTTAGGTTCGAGCGCGCCACTGCCAGCCGGCGCTGAAAACCGCGCAAATCGATATAGTTTTTAGCGACGTCGCCGAGCAACGTCACCAGCGCATTGCGCCGT
>JBBDNJ010000345.1:0-10096 GCA_040877705.1 Binatia bacterium
CTATGGATCACGACAGCGATTCATCTGGACACACCAAATCTAAAGACCTGACCCTATCTGCCCTATCTGCTCCGTGAGCGATATCCGTACAGTGGCCATGGAAGCTATTTGGTGAGCGGCACGGCAAAGATTCTAGAGACGGGACCGGTGTTGAAGCTCCTAGGGGGAAAGAAGAACTATGAGAAGTTTGTGCTGGACGGAACCGGTGAGAGCCACAACGAGGAATACTATGAGGTCGAGGACCAGAGGTTTTTATGTTTCGCCCATGGCAAGTTTTCTTTCGAGTGGAATTTGCCGGTATCCTTTTTACAGGCAGGACTATTATGCGGCGCAGCAAATCATCAAGAGGGAAAAAATCGAGATTTTTGAAAAAATAGTCAGACATGCCTAAATCTACTGACTCTGGTTAGGGATAGCCTATGCCGCGACATCCCAGAGTGCATGCCGAAGAACTGCTCTACCATGTCATGGCCCGTGGCAATGACGGCCAGAAGATTATTTCTGGGGGGAAAGTGATTACCAAGCGTTTCTGGATTCGCTCGGCTGGTCCGTAAACGCTACCCGTTTTATCTCTACGCTTATGTTTGATGTCAAACCACTTTCATTTGTTGTTGGAAGTTCAAAGGTCCCCCTACAGCGCAATCGCTCTTGACCGGCTACGTTCGCCGATTCCACAAAGGCCATCGCCGCCAGGGGCATTTGTTTCAAGGGCGCTACAAAGCGATCGTCGGCGACCGAGAGAGGCACCTTTTGGAATTGGTACGCTATATTCATCTCAATCCGGTCAAAACCGGCATGGTTAAGCGGCCAGGGGAATGGCCGTGGAGTGGACATGGAGAAACTTGGGCAAAGACAAGCGAGGACTGATCGATCCCGGCCCGGTGATGGAAGAGCACAGGACGGCGGCCCTGACATCACCCGCTTTGTTTTGAGGATGGATGCGCGGATCGAGTCCGCGCATGACGGACAGAGATACGAGCTTACCGCTCCCATTCGCTTTGACGGTGAATACTTAACTATATACGCGCTTAACGTGCTCGTGTCGGAAACCATGAAAACGACGAGACTTTAAATCATACTTTCGCGATGACCTCCTTCGCCAGCCATTCCATGCGCTCGAGCGTTTCAGTCGCGCTCGGCCGGCGAACGTCAAAGATCAACGTATCGACCCCTGCGTCGCGATAGTCTCGAATATCCGAGGCGATTTCATCGTTGCTGCCGAGAAATCTTCGTCTTTTGCCGGGAGTAATCTGTTTCTCTCGATCGAACAACGAACCCTTGAGGGCCACGCGAATCTCATCTGGATTTCGACCGGCAGCGAGAGCATAGCCGCGCAGTATCTCCAAATCATGCTTCACGTCCTCGGGTTCGAGCGGAATGGTTGGAACGCCGCCGATGGGATGCCAGCCGTCGCCCAATTGGCCCACTCGCCTTAACGCCTGCTTGCTGTGACCGCCGATCCATATGGGAATACCAGGCTTCTGCACCGGCTTGGGCAGAAAAACGATATTCGAAAAGCTGCAATACTTACCCTGAAAACAAGGATTTTCCTTAGTCCATAGCTCTCGAAATGCTCCAATGTACTCATCCGTAACGCGCCCGCGCTCCTGATAGGGCGGCGCTTTTAGATTTTCGAATTCTTCCTTCATCCAGCCGACACCTAACCCGATAATCACCCTGCCGCCGGATAAAACGTCCAGAGTGGCGAGCATTTTGGCGGTGATGACAGGATTGCGATAGGGCGCAATCATGACGCTGGTGACGAAGCGTAAACGTTTCGTCGTCCCGGCAAGAAATCCCATGGTCATCAAAGTTTCGAGATGGTAACCGGCGCCGGGATATTTGCCGTCCACGGTATAAGGGTATGGCACCGAAATATTTTTCGGCACGATAACGTGGTCGGCGACGGTAATGCAGTAAAAACCCAACCCCTCCGCTTTCTCGACAAAGCGGACGAGATCATCTGATTGTACGGTCGGGCTAGATGCCGGCAGGTGTAGGCCAAACTCCATGAAAGCCCCGCTAAAATGACACTGGCCACTGATTCACATCAGTGGCCAGTCGTTTGAACATTAATACTCGCTGTAGCGCTTCTTGAGTTGGATTATCCGGCCGAGTCGGCGAAATAGCGGCTATCCTCGATCGGCTCGACGGTTTTGTTTTCGGCCGAGTACGCCGGTAGCGGCTTGCCGTCGGGCCGTATGCGCATATCCTCGCCGCCTTGCGGCTTGCCTTTAATGCCGGCGCCGACACGGATGACCACCAGATTCTCCGGACCGGTATTAAGATAACGATAGTAAGCGCCCCTGGGGATCATGACGCCCTGATGCTTCCCAACTTTCAATTCGTTGCCCTTTTCGTCAAAGACACTCATCTGACCTTCGAGAACGATAAAAGAATGATCTTCATCGAGATGGGTGTGGATCTCATTCTCACCGCCCTCGTAGTTGATCTTGGTGTGAATCCACATATTTTCCGTCTCGGCCACGAGCTGGGTGATGCGGCCCTGCTTCATGTAGGGCGTCCTTAGAGAGAAAAGCTTGGTTTGCGGCTTTTCGTCTTTTTCGAATGTTGCTGCGGTTGCGCTTGCCTGCATAAACGTCTCCCTTCGTCGTTATATTTCTCAGTTATTGATTCCATCGATTTTAAGATCGTAGAGTTTGATAACGTTATCGCGCACAACTTTGCGTAGAATGTCTTTGGGGAGGTGGCCGAGTTCCCTGGCGATCACGTCCCGCGAGTGCGGCCATGTCGACGCCGCGTGCGGATAATCATTGGACCACATGAAGGTATCCTGGCCAAAATCTTCCATCAAACGTCCGCCGGCCGGATCGCTGAAGAAAGTCGCGTAGAGCTGTTCGGCAACGTATTCGCCGGGCAGCTTCTTCATGTATGGCAACGGCATCTTAGGACTGTGGCGAACGAAATACTTGTCCCATTCATGAACAAAGAATGGAATCCAGCCGACTTCGTTCTCGACGTAGACGAATTTTAGTTTCGGGAACCGCGCCATGACGCCGCTGAAAACCAGATCGAACAAGGTATTGGCGGCGTCGTTTAGTTTGGTATTCACGGTGGCTTTATAAATATCCAAGCCTTTGCGGTCAAACCGGCTGTAGTTGAAACCCGTGAGAATGTGCAGGTTGGGCGGCATATCCAAAGCCTGCGAGGCCTCCCAGAAAGGATCGTAGTAATCGCTGGTAAACGGCAAATGGTCGGGTGGCACCTGCCAGATCAGACTGCCGACCAGTCCGGCTTTCTTGCAACGCTCCAATTCTTTGATGGCGTTTGGAATGTTGTAAAGAGAGATCATCGGAATACCGACCAAACGGCCCGGCGCGTATTTGCAATAGTCGATCAGCCAGTCGTTGGCGATCTGAAAACAGGCTTCCTGCAGTTCGGCATCTTCCAATGCAAAAAGTCGAAGGCCGTAAGTCGGATAAAGAACTTCGGCGCTCACGCCGTCAACCTCCATCTCGCCAAGACGTGCTTTGGGATCATGTCCTCCGGGCTTCTCTCCCGGGGAATTACGCGGGGGAAATTTGGGATACTTCTCTTTGAGAGACGGCGTCAGATTCTTGTCCCAGAGATCTGCGGGCTCCATGATATGTGAATCCGCCGAGACGATAAGTTCATCGGCGAGTACCGACTGCGCTGTGCGCGCGGCTACGGCTGTGCTCATAAGTGTTTACCCTCGCTTTTTTGGGTTAGTAGTATCTTTTTATTCCATCCAAATCTGTTTGTCCAGGGAAAGCAACCTTCCTGCTGGAATCATCCCGGTAACGCGAGATCCTCCTGAGCTCACCTCTAGGTTGAGAAGATAAATGCCGGGAAATTGTTCCATTGTATTTATAGTGCTAAATTCACGCCAATGAAGAAACGATCAAGGGTCCTGCTGCTCTCTCTCGCTCTCGCGCTGGTGTTAGCGAAAACAACCTGGTCGGGTGAGGCGCAAAATGCGTTTAACGAAGGCGTCAAATACCACCGTGACGGCAAATACAAGGAAGCCGTAGCGGCGTACGATCGGGCCATCGCAAGCGCCCCTAACGCAGCCGAAGCTTACAATAATCGCGGACTGGCATACCATAAACTCGGGCAAACGAAAAACGCCCTCAAGGACTATGACGAAGCGGTCAGACTCGACCCTAAATTCACGGACGCGCTATATAACCGCGGCAATGCTCATCTGGCGCAAAAACAGTATGAGCAGGCCATCAAAGATTTCGACGAAGTCATCAAGCAAAATCCCAAAATGCCCAAAGCGTATGACCAAAGGGGCCATGCCTATTCCGGCCTCGGCCAGTTCGAGAAAGCAATCCAGGATTTTAATCGATCACAGAAACTCAATCCCAAAGACTCCGACGTTTACTATAGTCGAGGGCTGGCGTATCGCCGGCTCGGCAAACATGAATTGGCTGTTCAGGATTATTCCGAGGCGATCAAATTGGAACCCAAGAATGCCGATGCGTACAACAATCGCGCTAACGCATACTCTCTGCTCGGCAACTTCGACCGGGCTCTCAAAGATTATGATGATGCCATCCAGCTCGATCCGAAAAATGCGCGGATCTATGCCAACCGCGGCATGGTGAAGTTGCGCCAGGGGAAATCCGACGATGCCCAAAAGGACTTTGCCAGGGCCGTGGAGTTGGAACCCAGCCTCAAAGAAAAGATTCACGCCATCACCGGCGATCAGA
The DNA here is from genome assembly GCA_040877705.1 of Binatia bacterium. Lineage (GTDB taxonomy): Bacteria > Desulfobacterota > Binatia > UBA9968 > UBA9968 > WHTF01. The sequence goes on from JBBDNJ010000345.1 coordinate 4,698, forward strand.
AGACCGCTCCCGCGGTTAAGAAACAGTGAGTGTGATGCGGTATCGAAGAGTCAAACGTCTCGTTTTCGTACTGGTTCTTTCCATTGCTGTCCCCGCGGGGTCCGGCCAGGTCGTAGAGCCGTTGAAAGAAGCCCTGGAATTACACGAGGCGGGAAAATTAAAGGAAGCCATTGCTCTCTATGACAAGGCGATCAAGAGTTATCCAAAACTTGCGGCAGCGTATTTTAACCGCGGCAACGCTTTTTACGATTTGGGTCAGAACCAGCATGCGGTTAAAGATTATAGTCAAGCCATTCGTTTGGCGCCCAAGGACGCCGAGGCCTACTTCAACCGCGGCAATACCTATCGGCGGCTCAAACAGGACCAGGCGGCGCTCAGGGACTACAGCGCTGCTATAAAATTGAATCCGGAGGAGGTTAGAAACTACATCAATCGAGGCAGCGTTCACTTCGATGCGCGCCGTTATGACGCGGCAGTGAAGGATTTTGCCGAAGCGGTTCGTCTGAGCCCGAAAGATGCCGAAACTTATTTCAACCGCGGCAACAGCTATCTGGCATTGAACAAAAACGGAGAAGCCATCAAGGATTACACCGAAGCTCTCTCGCTGGACGACAAGATGGTCGATGCCTACTATAACCGCGGCATCGCCCATGCGGATTCAGATAAGCTGGAAAACGCTATCGCCGATTTCACCGCTGTGATCAAGCTCAATCCGAAATTCAGCGATGCCTATTATAATCGCGGGCTCGCGGCGGCCAGGGTTGGAAGATACGACAGCGCCATCGAGGACTACAGCGAATCCATTCGCCTCAACGCGGAAGATCCTGAAGCACCTTTCAACCGCGGCATCGCCTATCTGCGCGTTGAGAGATATGACTACGCGGCCAGAGACTTCAGTGAAGTCATTCGTCTGCAACCGCGCAATGCCCAGGCTCATGTTTATCGCGGTCTGGCCCGTGTCTATCAAAAGAGGGATAAAGACGCGGATGCCGATTTTCACAAGGCCTTTCAACTCGATCCAAGTTTGAAAAAGAACGTTCAGCCTGTAATCGAAGAAGCGAAGGCGCAAGTCAAAAGACAACCGGCCGAGTAATCGCTTGCCGCGTATCATCAGGAAAGGGGTGCGTCAAAAAGGAAATGGCTAAAATCAAAAAAATCCTTGCTCCCGCCGATATGTCCAGCCTCTGCATTCCCGGCATTCGTCTCGCCCTTGAGCTTGGGCAATGGCAGCAGGCTGAAGTTTTAATCTACAACGTTCTCACGGTTGAGGAGACGCCTTTTCCGCAGGGGGCGGAAGAATGGGTCGCTAAACAAACGGAGCTGCCAAAGCTCAAAAAAACTCTGGAGCAGAGAAAAAAGTTGTTGGATAGTTTTGTCACGGAAAATTTTTCCGATGCGATACCAGACGGCAATATCCGCCAGGAAGTCGGAATCGGCACGCCCTACAAACGGATCGTCGAAAAGGCCGAACACGAGGGCATCGATATGATTGTGATGTCGACCCATGGACGAACCGGTCTTGCCCATATGTTGATCGGCAGCGTTACGGAAAGAGTGCTGCGCCGCGCATCGTGCCCGATCCTTGCCGTGCCGACGCCACGGAAGCCCAGACGATCGTCGATTCGGAGGCGCTTCACGAGACGACCTGCCGGCCAGCCTTAATCTTTATCACTTCGCCAGAGATCTCCCTGCTCCGATTCAGGGCCGTCCAATGCTGCAAAATCGAGCCCCTCGATTTCCTGAAGCGTCTTACCCGCGATTCCCTGGAGGTCGCCATACATGCCAACCGTAGCCTGCATCACCCGGTCTATCTGTTCGTCGCGTTTGGCCCATTGCCTGGTGATCGTCTTCTTCTCCCGATCAAGATCCTCGCGCATGCATGAGAACGCTTCAACGATGGCTTGCACCCGTTGGCGAAAACGCGGCCCAGTCAGATATTGATAGACCATTTCCATCTTGGTTTGCTGTCCTTCGGAAGACTGCCGAACCGCGGCAATTTCTAAAAGGCTTTGCCGCAATACCATGGCGACCGGCAGCGCCGCTCTTGGATGGGTCACCCACACGCCCTCCAGCAGTTCAAAGGTTTCAACTTCCTTCGGCAACGCTTGGCTGACGATGACGGCGATTTCAGCCTTGGCCGCGCGCTGATCTTCGCGCAGTTTGGCGAGCCATCCGTCGCTCCAGTTTTTAGTCCGTTTGCATTCCCAAAGAATAAATCCACAGGACTGGCCGACCGCGCCGTTAACGCGATGGATGACGTCGCCGCCGAATTCACCTTTTGGAACCGGCTGAATCGAATCCCCGGGAAACTTCGTTCTGAGCAAATTCTCCAGTTCGAGCTCCTGGACTTCTCCCTGCAGTTGCTGGGAGCCCTGCTCCGCCCTGCGTTTGAGCTCTTCGATCTGGCGCTGCATGGAGGTGATGGTTTGCTCCTTCTCGTACACTTTTAATTTCAACTCTTCCTCGGCCTCCTTGCGCCCCTGCTCGCGGGTCGCCGTCAGAGACTGTTGGACTCGCTTTTCGACGGTCAATTCGACTTCCCGCATCGCGTCATCGAGCTCGCGCTGTTTTTTGAGCACCTCCGCTTGCGCTTTTTGCGCTTCCGCGAGCTTTAGATCGCGCTGTTTAAGCACGTCCTGCAACTCCGCAATGGCGGTTGCTTTCTGTTCCAGGTCCGTGGCTATGGACAGTTTGGCCTTTCTGGCCTCTTCGGCGGCGATTTTGTTCCGCTCCTGAAGCAGTTTGGCCGCAACTTCTTCGTCTAACTGCTCCCTGGCCCTGACAATAGCGGCCTCACGTTCGCGCAGTGTCGCATCTTTTTTGGCGACATCGGCGTCTTTCTGTGCAAGACGCGTTTCAAATTCACGGCGGGTCGCCTGGATGAGCGGCGCCGCCAGCGATTCGGTCAACTTAATTTCTGTTTTGCATTGTGGACAGGTGATAGTAGGTTCAAGCACAATAGCCTCCGGATTTATAAACAGAGCGTTTGCGATAAACGAGTCCATAGATCCATCTTTTTCAAAATCCTGCAACATCGCTTACCTCTAACAGACGGCAAGGGTAAGGGTAACTCTAGACGCCGCGGCATTTCTCTGATTGATTACAGGTCTTACTGACGATAAATGACAGGGGATTGTCATGTTTACGGCATCGCCAACTGCTTCAAAGATACCTCACCTATGCACAGTCACGCGCTCGTTATTTGTTTAACCGTAAGCAACAAGGACATCATCGATGGGTGAAACTCGAGTCGACTTACTGCATCTCCTCGAAGATTTGCGCGACGCCTACCCAGGGTCCATCGAGGAGACGATCCTCACGGAAATCATGGCCAATGCTCTGGACTCAGGCGCGACGCAGATCAGTTTCGAATGCGACCCGACGCAGAGCGCCTTCACCACTGTCGACAACGGCTCCGGCATGCAACGCCGGGAGCTGGCGCGCTACCACAATATCGCGTCGAGCACGAAAGTTCGTGGGCAAGGTATCGGTTTTGCCGGCGTCGGCATAAAGCTCGGCCTGCTGGTCTGCCGGGAAGTGTTAACGGAAACCCGACGCGGCAAAAGCCACGTTGCGACCTCCTGGCACATGGCTTCGCGTCATCGCGCGCCTTGGAAATGGGTCTCGCCCCCAGGTCTCGTCGCCCAACGCGGCACCGCCGTACGCCTCAAGGTTCAGAATGCTCTATCCCCTTTGGTCGATCCCGGCTTCATGGAAGGTACGCTACGGCGACATTTCCAACCTTTGCTCGATCCGAGTTTCGACGAGTTTCTCGCCGCGCACTATCCCAAGGGAGTCGCGATCTACATCAATGGTCAACAATTGGATAAACAGCGTTGGCTCGCGCCTTTGCATGCGCCATTGGAAATTCGCTTGTTGCGTAAACGCAAGCCTTCGGCTCTCGGTTATTTGATCCGCGAGGAGGTTCCACTCCCGGAAGAAAGGCGCGGCTTGGCGATCAGCACTTACGGCAAAGTTATTCGACGCGGGTGGGACTGGCTGGGCATGACCCCCGTGTCCGCGGAGCGAGTCGGTGGTCTCATCGAAGTGCCGGAACTGGCGGCTTGCCTGACTCTGAATAAAGGCGATTTCATTCGCACCGGCGCGCGCGGCGCCGCTTACCTCGCCTTTCGCAAAGGCATTCAGGAGGCGGTTTCCCGGCAGCTCGCTGCCTGGGGAGATGCCCGCGAATCGACGGACGAAGCGCCGCCGCGGGAAGTGCGTCCTTTGCAACGGGACCTGGCTCACGTGCTCGAAGATCTGGCCATTGATTTTCCGCTGCTCGCGTCTTTGGTAGAACAGCGCGCCGGTGGACAGAAAAAATTGCCTTTAGGCAGCGGCGCCAAAGCCGTGGATTCACGCTCCTTCGTAGCCGCCTCAGTGGGCGAACAATCCGAGACCTATGCGGATGAGCGGGGAGCGACATCAGCGAGCCAAACGGACAACGGCGATAGTCGTGGTGAACCCAAGTCTACTGAAGCGGCGGCGCCAAAGGATTACCGCCTGATGTTACCGGCAAAAGGCGGCGTGCGCCGCCCCGGCCATTACGGACTCGATATTCAGTTTGAAGACCAGCCCGAGGCGTTGGAGCTTGGGCGATTGGTGGAATCCACGGTATGGGTCAATCGCGCGCACCCTGCCTATCGCCGGGCGCTGGCCTCGCGGTCGGTCGGCTATCATATCGCGCTGGCCGTAGCGATGGCCCTGGCCCCTCTCGCCGTCGAAGCCACCAACGAACGCGCCTTTGTTACGGCGTTTCTCTTCCGCTGGGGCGAGGCGGTGGAAAATTCGAACAAGCGGAAACAACCGAAGAAGCGCTAACAGGCTGCTAAAGCTCGGAGGGCAGGCACACAGGCCTGCCCCTACAGATCATAACCCGTACAATGCCCGTGGGTTCTCACACAAAATGTTTTCAATTAGACTCGACGGCATATCTTCCCGCGCGCGCATATTGGCGACGAACTTTGGTTCCTTCGATGGATCGTTGTGACCGTAATCCGAGCCGATGATCAACTTGTCCTCGCCGAGAAATCGGACCAGATGCGGCAGCTCTTCATCGGCCTCGCAGGCCACCCAGAACCTGTATTCTCGGAAGAGATCCTGCGGATCTTTGAACTTCCAGTTGCTTTGCTGCCGCCGCAGCACGTGCCACATGTACGGCACCCAACTGGCGGCAGCTTCGACAAAGCCGAAACGCAAGGTGGGAAACTGTTCGGGAATTCGATTATGAATCAGGTTGCGGAAAGCAAACACCGGCAGCACCCGGTTGTGAGCGAACGTGTGATTGCGTTCAACGTCGAAGAGCTGCATCAGGTAACGGCTGCCGGAACCCGTGTGAATGCAGATCGGCAGATTAAGTGTTTCCGCCTGCGCATAGACAGGAAAGAAATAAGGATTGT
>JBBDNJ010000346.1:0-10060 GCA_040877705.1 Binatia bacterium
ATTTCGACTCCACGTTTCCCAATACGGTCAGCGGCATCCGCCAACGCTGTGATATCTCACCGCGGCAGAAGAAGCTGATCCTGGAAGATAATGCGCTGGAATTGATCCAAGTGTAATCGACCTGACCATGAATCCGGACACGGACAAGATCTAAGCCGTGGAGATGGACGATCTTGATCAAAAAGGCTACGTCGCAAAATGACACGAATACAAGAAATTGTTTTGCAATAATTTGACGGAATCGGAATTACAACCTACTAATCAGGGAGGTTTACAATGAAGTCTCCTATCAAAGTCAGCGGCATCGATCATGTGGTCTTCCATGTCAAAGATCTCGCGTGTGCAAGAAAATTCTATGTCGACTTTCTCGGTATGGAAGTCGACCATGAGCGTGGCTGGCAGTGTTTTCTCAAATGCGGCACCCAGGGATTCGCGCTGTTCGAAATGAAAGACGAGGTCCACGCCGGCAGCGAAGTGAACCATCTCGCTTTGCGGCTTGCCGCGGGCGATTTAGCGCAAGCTAGAAAAACGCTGGACGATGCGGGCATCAAATTCTCCGGCCGCGCCGGCGATCCCGATTGCGTTTATTTACACGACCCCGACGGCCACCAGCTACAGCTGCTGGCGGCGAAAACCTGAGCCGTCAAGATAAACGCTGGGCCGATATCTTGATCAACAATCACTCAACTGGCCTCTCCGCATCTATTGTTTTGCCGGTGAGCGGTTAGGCTCACCTGAACCCCGTGAAAGACGCGGAGGAAGAGACGCGTGACAGAGCGAAAGATGACCGGAAGTAATCGAAATGACAATTTTTAACGGCGAGCTCGGACTGCAATTCGTCACCCATCTAGCCAACCAGTATACGTTGCCAGACCTGGTGCGACTGGCTCGGCTCGCCGCCGACAAAGGCTTTCAGCAGATCTGGGTCAACGACAACATCCGCTACCGCAATCAGCTGGTCGTACTCACGGCAATCGCCTCCCATGTGCCGATCCGTCTCGGCACCGCGATCATGGTGCCGTACTTTCACAACCCTTTGGATGTCGCCGATTCGCTCGGCGCTCTTTCCGAGCTGTGCGAAGGCCAAGAGATCAGCGTGGGCATCGCCCGCGGCGATCTCGGACAATCTCCGCAACATGTCCAAGCTCTTAAGCCCATCGCCATGGTCAACGAAACAGTTCGACTGCTGCGACGGGCACTGAACGGGGAAGAATTCCATTATGGCGATTTTCCTTTCCTGCAGGACTTTTACCGTCTCAATCCCACCGGAAAATTTAGTCTCGCTTTCAAGCCTCGATCAAGCTTTAAGTTTTACGGCGGCGGCAACGGCCCGCAGTCCCTGTAAATGTGCGGCCGCATCATGGATGGATTGATCAGCTCCGGAACTTATATTCCGATGCTCAAAGCGGGAAGACTACCCGGCATGCTCGCCACCGTGGATCAGGCGGCTCGGGAAGTGAATCCGAATAAACGCCTGCGCAAAGTCTGCGAGCTTAACGTCTCAATCTCAAGCGACCGTGCCAAAGCGATCGAATTTCCCAAGCGCCAGGTGGCCCACTCAATTCTTCAATGGGAAGCTTTGGGTTTTACCTCAGAAGAATATGCCAAGATGGGCGTCGCACGCGAGCAAGTGCTTAAGCTTAAAGAAGCCTTCACGGCGGGGGCTACTGTGGAGGAAGCTTCGGCGCTGGTAACCGAGCACATGGTCAAGACTTATTATGCCGCAGGCAGGCCGGAAGAAGTCAGGGATCAGATCATCGAGCTGGTCGGCGCCGCGGGTCAGCTTGGCTACGATCACGTCGCTTTCGCCAAACTCGGCCCGGATTATGACGAAGCGATTAACTTACTGGCCGACCAGGTTGTGCCGGCATTATACAAGACAAGATAGTCCGCTCGGCAGGGGATAGGGGTAAATGGAATCCGGTCTCAGGCAAGCCCGTTCGCAATTGGCTACATGTAATAGGAGCCTCGAACACCCGTGAAGCTCTGGGTAGGAACCAGCGGTTACAGCTATAAGGAATGGCTGGGAAGATTTTACCCCGAGCGTCTCTCCGCCAAAGAGATGCTGCGCTTTTATGCCTCACGATTTCCCGCCGTCGAGATCAACAACACTTTTTATCGACTGCCCAAGGAAAGCGTTCTGCTATCGTGGGGTGAACAAGTGCCGCCTGAGTTCCGCTTTGTCCTCAAAGCGCCGCAAAGAATTACTCATGTGAAGCGCCTTAAAGACGCCGGCGCGGAAGTCGAGTATCTATTTCGAATCGCGACGGTTTTAGGCATACGTGCAGGCGCCGTTCTTTTTCAACTTCCGCCCTATCTCAAAAAGGATATTGAGCGCCTGCAAAACTTTCTGTCGTTTCTGCCTAAAGACCGAAACGTGGCGTTTGAGTTCCGCCATCCTTCCTGGTTCGATGAGGACATTTTCGCTTGCCTGCGAGCGAGCAATTGCGCGTTATGTATGGCCGACACCGATGAGAACAAAACTCGTGATCTGACAGCCACTGCGACCTGGGGCTATGTTCGACTGCGACAGTCGGAATACAGCAGTGCAGACCTGTTGCAATGGAAAGAGCGGGTTCTTTCGGAGTCGTGGGATCACGCCTATGTGTTTTTTAAGCATGAAGATGAAGCCATGGGTCCCAAACTGGCTGCGCAATTTCTCGATCAGCCACCGGAGCCAAGCTGAGTCAGCCGTTGCCGGCTTAATAAGCTTACTTAATTTTGAATGGCTAGGTTGAGTATTTGGGTTTGGTAATGCCAATATAAGCTCATGTGTACGGTCATCACTCACCCCGCTGTGCCCATTGCGCTATCTGTATTGCTTCCCCAAAACACCGCATCGTCGCCATTGCTGATTGCCGCCTCGGTTTGTTCGGTCATTCCCGATCTGGATGTCATAGGGTTCGATTTCGGCATCAAATACAGCGATATGCTGGGACATCGCGGTTTTACTCATTCGATATTCTTTGCTGCCGCACTGGCCGCATTGGTTAGCTTGACCTTTTTTCACAACAGCCATGGCACTCCCATCGTCATCTTTCTGTTTCTTTTCTTATCGACGTTATCCCATCCGGTGCTGGATGCGCTGACCAATGGAGGATTGGGCGTTGGTTTCTTTGCGCCGTTCAGCAATAAGAGATATTTCTTTCCGTATAGGCCGATAAAAGTTTCTCCCATCGGAGTCGCCGGTTTCTTTTCGCGCAGGGGATTGGAAGTCATGGTGAGCGAGTTGAAATGGGTATGGCTGCCGTCGTCAATCTTCTTCGGCATAGGACAGTTGTTCAAACGTATGCGTGACCTGAGTTAGATGGATCTAACGATTTCGCCTTAGCCAATACACCCTAAGCGGACTACCGTTAAGCTCAATAGGAGGATCTATCGTGGATTTTGTTCCCTATCATAGCGGCTCCGCCGGTCCTTTGCCCGAACCTGAACAGGTGTTTCTCGACGGAGTGATGCGGGCCAGGGCGTTCCTTGCCGCGCCTGTCGATAAATTTTACGTGAAGCTTCGTACCCAAAGCTATCGCCCCAATCATCTGGTGACGATCCGCAATGCTGTCGATGGCTGGTGGCAGGACATCTACGGCGCCTACTACAACGGCGAATGGGTTTTCTTCTTAGAAAAGTCTAAATATGCCCACGGTATGGAAATGAAGTTCGTTCTCGACAGGCATGTCTGGATGGATGGATTTAATATCCATCTGCAGCCGGTCGGGGAGCATGTCTTTACCGAGCAAAATATCTCGTTTGCCCCGGCGCCGCTCCGGTATCTTCACGGTTACGACAATCTGCTGACAGATGACGGTAAACTTCAGCAAGATGCGATTCCAGGCAATACCGACGAAACTATCGAGTATGACGTTGTCGTAATCGGGTCGGGAATGGGAGGCGGCATTCTGGCCGACGCCCTCTCTGACTCGGGCCGGCGCGTGCTCGTATTGGAAGCAGGAAGCTTGCTCTATCCGACGCACATTACCAATCTTCCAGGCGACTGGTCCAGGCTTCCATCCCATCATCAGACCGGTCATTTCACAAACGAGCCGGGCTCCGAGTTCTTGTTCGGAGTTCAGATGAATTTTGGCGGCCGGTCTGTTTTCTGGTCGGGCTTAATCCCGCGTATGCACTCTTGGGAGCTTGCTTTCTGGCCTCAAAACGTCCGTGCCTACCTTGCGAGTGTTGGTGGATATCCGCGGGCAGAGACGTTAATGCGCAAGCAAAGAACGCTCGGACGGTTCCAGAATCGAATCGTCGACGAACTGCGGACTGCATTTTCAAACTATCAAGTTGAAGATTTGCCGCGCTCGCGTCACCAGCCAAACCTGGATCATCAGGGACAATTGGAGAATGTCATCGAGGGGGCGACCGGAACATTTTCCACCGCATCGTTGCTAGCGGACTCGCTTTCGTATCACGGCGCCGCGGGACGCGACAATCTGACCATCAACTTGAACCACCTGGTCACGCAGATTGAAACCAATGGGGACAAAGCAACGGCGGTGATCTGCCAGGACCTACTGGGTAACTGCCAGAGGCGCTATCGTGGAAAGCAAATCGTGTTGGCGGCCGGTTCACTGGAAACGCCGCGCATCGCCATGCACAGCCAGTTTTCCGACCCGCATCAAAAAATCGGCGTTGGCCTGACGGACCATCCGGCATTCTTTTCGAACGTCTATGAGCTTGACCCGGCGAGTCCATACGCCGGATTTGACAATCATGCAAAAGTACTGATGTTTCACAAACAGGCGACGGGTACGGCGCATCCCTATAATGTCGAATTGCTGATCAATCCAAAATACTGGGATGTGGCGCACGCCGACGATGACGTCTGGAGGCAAGAAGTGGCATCCGATCAGCGGACACTGGTTCGCCTGCAATTCGTTTTTGCCAGTCCACTGGATGATCGGAACCGCCTCTTTCATCGAGGGGAAGGACAAAAATTGGGCGTTCACGTACACCGCAACCTGACAGGCTCGCACTTATTCAATGAGGTGCGGGACGTGCGCAACGGCGTGCTTGACTTTTTGCACGCCAATCATGGCTCGAACGAGGGGATGCACTTCGGCAATGAAGGGACCGTGCACCACGCCGGCGGCTCGATGCGAATGAGCGGCAATCATACTGGAGTCGTCGATGAAAACCTGCGCATGGAGGCGTACGACAACCTTTACGTCTGCGACATTTCAGTATTTCCCATGATTCCAGCCGCCAATCCGAGCTTGACACTGGCGGCCTTGGCACTTCGATTGGCCGGCCAACTCGCCCAGTTGCCATGAGGCGATGTGCTTTCAAGCCAACGAGTCTGGGAAATAGGCAGCGGGTACTTTAGAGCCGTTCACGCCGAAGCGTTTCCTATTCGAGTAGATTCCATGTCTTCTTACATTCCACTCTGGTGCAAGAGTAATTTTTCCTTTCTGGAAGGGGCGAGCCATCCCGACGAACTGGTAGAGGAAGCTTGCCGGCTCGGCCTGCCAGCGGTCGCGGTAACTGACAGGGACGGTGTTTACGGCATCGTCCGGGCCCACGTGAAGGCCCGAGAGTTCGGGCTCAAATTGATTGTTGGATCGCAGGTAAGCGTCGATGATGGTTCTTCAATTGTTCTTCTCGTCCAGGATCGCGGCGGCTACGCTAATCTCTGCCGTCTTCTAACGACCGGCCGGCTGAGATCCAAAAAAGGGGAGAGCACCGTCTCTTGGGATGAAGTTTGCCACTATGCATCCGGCCTTATTGCGCTTTGGGGCGGCGATTCGAGCTTGCTCGTTCGAGAAGAAGAGCCGGACAAGCTAATCGGCCAGGTTCGCGAGGTCTTTGGCGATCGGCTTTACGGCATGATCGCCCGGCACAGGCGGGAAGAAGAAATCGTCCAGGAAACCAGGCTGCGAAAGCGCGCCAAGCGATATGCCTTTCCACTGATCGCGGCCAATGAAGTTCTATACCATAGCGCAGAGCGCCGGCCGCTGCAGGATGTTTTAACGGCGATACGCCACGGCATTCCGGTGGCTTCATGCGGTCGCCGGTTAAAAGGTAATGCCGAACACGGGCTCTCATCGCCCTTCGTGTTTGCCCGGTTGTTTGCCGATGATCCGGCGGCTTTTGCCCGCACGCTGGAAGTGGCGGAACGCTGTTCGTTTTCATTCAATGAAATTCGTTACCGCTATCCGTCGGAGCGCATGCCCGATGGCACGACATCGGCGCAGTGGCTCCGTCGGCTTACTTTTAAGGGAGCACGATGGCGTTACGGTGAACAGATCCACCATCAGGTGGTCGCTCAGCTGGAAAAAGAACTGGAAATCATCGAGAGTCTCGACTATCCGGGTTATTTTTTGACGATGTGGGAGATCGTCGAGTTCTGTCGTGCCAACGGCATTCTCTGCCAGGGACGCGGCTCCGCGGCGAACTCAGCGGTTTGTTATTGCCTGGGCGTGACGGCTGTCGATCCCGCGCGCATCGGCTTGTTATTCGAACGGTTTATTTCCAAGGAACGCGCCGAGCCGCCGGATATCGACCTCGACATCGAGCATAACCGGCGCGAAGAAGTGATCCGGTATGTTTATGAGAAGTATGGCCGCGAGCGCGCCGCCATGGTGGCCAACATCGTGCGCTACCGCTCGCGCTCGGCGGTGCGCGACGTCGGCAAAGCCCTGGGGCTTTCCGAGACTTCACTGGACCGCGCCGCCAAGTTTCTTTCATCGTATGAGCACGTTCAGCCGGAGGCGCTGCGACAGACGGGCATTGACCCATCCATCGGCCTGCACAGCCATCTCGTGGAACTCAGCAATCAAATTTTAGATTTTCCGCGTCATATGTCGATTCACCCGGGGGGCTTTCTCTTGGGGCACGAGCCGGTGCACGACATTGTTCCCATCGAGAATGGCAGCATGGCGGCACGCACCGTCATTCAGTGGGATAAGAACGATCTCGAGGATCTTGGTCTTTTTAAAGTGGATCTACTCGGTCTCGGCGCGCTCACGCAGCTCGACCTGTGCTTTCAGCTTTTGCGCCAACACCGCGGTGTCGAACTTTCCATGACGACCATACCGCCGAAGGATGCAGCCACCTTCGAAATGATCTGCAACAGCGATACGGTAGGCGTGTTTCAGATCGAAAGCCGCGCTCAAATGGCAATGTTGCCCCGGCTTAAGCCAATGAATTTTTATGATCTGGTGATACAAATTAGTATTGTCCGGCCCGGCCCGATCACCGGCGGTATGGTCCATCCGTATTTACGCCGGCGCCAGGGGAAAGAAAAGGTGGAATACCCTCATGAGAGTTTAAGATCGGTATTGGAAAAGACGCTGGGCGTGCCGCTCTTTCAAGAACAGGTCATGCGGTTGGCGGTGGTTGCCGCAGACTATACACCCGGAGAGGCGGATCAGTTGCGGCGCGATATGGCCGCCTGGCATCGTACCGGACGCATGGAGCGCCATCGCGAACGATTGATTACGCGCATGCAGGCCAAGGGAATCGCGCCGGAATTCGCTGAAAGGGTTTTTGAGCAGATTCGCGGTTTTGGTGAATACGGTTTTCCCAAAAGCCATGCCGCCAGCTTTGCCCTGATCGCTTACGCCACCGCATGGCTTAGATGTCATTATCCGGCGGAATTTACCTGCTCCTTATTAAATACCCAGCCCATGGGTTTCTACATGCCGGCCACAATTGTTGAAGATGCCAAACGGCATGGCGTGGTTGTGCGGCCCATTGATGTGCAAGCCAGCGGTTGGGACTGCACGTTGGAGCCTTGCGGGGAAAGTGCCGGCGGTTTCGCTCTGCGCATGGGTCTGCGATACGTCAAAGGCTTAGCTGAGGGCGAACGGGAAAAAATTTCACATGCCCGGCATGTATTACCTTTTGGGTCGTTGGAAGATTTCGTCCGGCGCACAGACCTCAATGAAAGCAGTCTGAGCGCTTTGGCGGAAGCCGGCGCATTCGACGGCTTCGGCATCGAGCGTCGCGCAGCCCTATGGGATATACGGCGCTGGGTGCAGATGCGAAGCCAATCTTTGCAACTCCCCGTACACGAAGCGAACCCAGAATTTGACCCATTGACTGCTTTTGAAGAAGTCGGTTGGGATTATCATCGGACTTCGCACAGCGTCCGGTGCCACCCGCTTCAGCCTTTTCGCGGCATTCTTGCGGCTCAGGGTTTGCCCGATGCCCGTTCAATTGTCGCTAAGAAAAATGGCGAGAAGGTTCGTTATGCCGGCCTGGTCATTTGTCGTCAACGACCTGGGACTGCCGGAGGTGTCGTCTTTATGACTTTGGAAGATGAGACCGGCTTCGTCAATGTTGTCGTTTGGGAAAATATTTTCCAGCGCTACTCCGTCTTGGCGAAGACCGTCAATTTTCTAGGAGTTACCGGCACGCTTCAAGTCGAAGACGGCGTCGTTCATCTGGTCGCGGAAAAGCTATGGCAGCCCGAAGTAAACACCAAGCCTGCCGCGACCTCGAGTCGGGACTTTCATTAGACCTATCTCAACACGATGGCCGCAAACCCATTGCCCAGCGCCAGCCATAAATTTTCACGTTAAAATGATAGGCTGCATAGCAACTGCGAGGCTGTCGCGGCTAATTGGAAACGCAATGAATAAAAGCACGCAGGATAGATAATAGGTCAAAGAATGAGTCAAGTGTCTTTTCCGAAGTATTGAGGTGGAACTGGACTACCTGCCGACAAGGGCCGCGGTCAAATAGGCTTCAGTAACGGCACCAATCAGCAGGAGCGGAACGATAGCGATTAGGAAAAATCTCAGGGCGCGGCCGAGCTCGTAACCGACCTTAAATTCGGCTTTGCCGAATAAACGTTTTGTCGCCTTAATGCCCAACATAAGGCCAATCGTCGCGCCTAAAAGGACTCCCGGCAGCTCAAACACTCCGTGGGGAACGATAGCCAGTAAGGAGTTTAGGAGCCCTCTGGTTTGCGTCGACAAATGAATAACGACACCGATCGCCAGCCCGTTTACGAGAAGAAAAGCGATTGGGACTAACCCAAATGCTATCCCAAGCACGATAACCAGCAGTGTTTTCAGAGCGTTGTTGGCAAAAATCACCGCTGCTAGCAGCGGCTTAGGGAGATTGATAAACAGTTGCGCGAATCCGCCCATTGACTCGCCGACCTTGACGCCCGCAAAAGTCGAATGACCAGCCAAAAGGATGCCGCCAAAGACGCCCAGCGCAAGGAGCAGAGTCGCTGCGACAAGATTCGGTCTCAGCTCGCGGATATATTCACGTTGTGTCTGGCTCAAGAGTTTCTCCGTATTAAAAGGCCTGTTGCTAACCTGTGGGTATGATAGCAAACAGGATCTATTATGCCAGCCAATAATTCACAAAGCCGATGAAGGTCGCCGCCTGATTGGACGATCAATCACCCTTCACAAAAGGAACTATTTCATGAAAAGCTTCGGACACACGGCCCGCTGTCCTTGGGTTGATCTCACCAAAGAGGACTACCTGGCCTATCACGATCGTGAATGGGGAGTACCGGTGCATGACGATCAAACCATTTTCGAGTTTCTCACTTTGGAGGGGGCGCAGGCAGGCCTGAGCTGGTACACTGTTTTACGAAAACGCCAGACGTACAAGCAAGCTTTTGCTGGTTTCGATCCCGAAAAAGTAGCGCGTTACGGTAAACGCCACGTCGAACGTTTGATGCAAAACGCGGGGATCATCCGCAATCAACAAAAAATAGTGGCGGCGGTGACTAACGCAAAACTGTTTTTGGCGGTTCAGCAGGAGTTTGGCAGCTTCGATTCCTACATCTGGCGATTTGTCGACGGCAAGCCGATCGTGAATAAGTTGAAAATACTGAAAGACTATCCGGCCACGACTCGCGAATCCGATGCGCTTAGTAAGGATCTAAAACAGCGTGGCTTTAAGTTCGTCGGCTCGACGATTTGCTACGCGCACATGCAAGCCACCGGAATGGTCAACGATCATGTCATGAGCTGTTACCGGAGACAGGAAATCATCCAGGGGTACTCATAAACGGGGCAAGCCAGGGTCATCTAAGTCACAATGGCTGCGAGGATCTGACTTCGACGGACTACCAGCAAAGTTGCAGCTACGA
>JBBDNJ010000347.1:0-10030 GCA_040877705.1 Binatia bacterium
AAACGGCGAAACGCGATCTCTTGCACTGCGGCGATCTCTTTCAGTTCCGGCAGTTGCTGGAGAAGCTCTCCGTCATTGAGTCTCTTTCCTGCTTCGATGTACCAGGCAAGGTCCAACCGGTCCTTGCCGACGGAATCGATGGTTCCTCCCGTCAAGATTAATGCAACGCGGGGTAAAGTGGCCATAAAAAATCTTTCCTCACTTTCGATTACGGAATACCGTTTTGTACCTGCCCGCGCCTTTGAGTTCAAGCTATCCGAAGTCATCGAGAGTTCAAAACGTTCAAGCCGTTCAAACCGTTCAAAACGTCGGGCTGAGAACCGGAGCCGGAGGGAACGAACACGATCACGACTGCGCGTAGGCTTTCAGACTCGGCAAGGCTTCACGCGCGAAACGCTCGATCTGCTCCTGGCGCTCCGGATAATGCGGGATCATGAATTGCAGGCCGATGTGGACGACGCCGATATCGATGAATTTCTCGAGCGCCGCGCTGACTTGCTCGACGCTGCCCTTTAAGTAATCTTCTTGCTGCGGCACATCGGTGGACGTAAGCTCGACGGGCAGGCAACAGGCGAGGCTGATCGCGCCGGAATCGCGTCTAGCTTTTTCAGCTTCCCTGCGCACGTTGTCGAAACGCGCGGCCAGTGATTTTGGCGTGACTCTGACAAAGTAGGGGAACCAGGCGTCGCCGTATTGACCGGCGCGGCGCTGCGCGTACTTGCCTTCGCCGCCGACCCAGATCGGGATGCGCGGTTTTTGATACGGCTTCGGATTGAAGGCAATATCATCGACTTGGTAATACTTGCCATGAAACGTGATGTGTTCCTCGGTCCAAAGCTGTTTGAGCAAAGTGAGCTGCTCGTCGGAAACTTTGCCGCGCTCTTTGAACGGCGCGTTCATGGCGGCGAACTCCTCTTCCATCCAGCCGACGCCGACGCCCATGATCAGCCTGCCGGTCGATAACTGGTCGATGGTTGTCGCGATCTTGGACCAGTAGAGCGGATGACGATAGGGCAGCACCATCACGCTCATGCCCAATTGGATCTTTTCCGTGCAGCCCGCCAGAAACGCCAAGCAAGTGAGTGTATCGAAAAACGGCCGGTCCGGCGGCACGATGAAGGTGGCTCCCTTGCTGTAAGGATAGGTCGTCTCGATCCTCCACGGAATAACTAGACGATCGGCGGCCCAGACCGAGTCGTAGCCGAGCGACTCCGCCTGCTGCGCGGCCTGCATGAGAGTCTTGCGGCTGGCAGCGCGGCCTGAGACTGGGAGAAAAACACCGAATTTCATCAACATCCTCCGTAAAACTTTTTTAGACATCAATTATGCGAAGCTAAGTCCCTGATTCGATCGCGATCTCCCGTATAACATAAAGGATTCGAAATGGCCATTTGGCGCATCAAAACGAATTAGGATGCGTCCTGCCGGAATTTTCAGCCGGTGTGAATTCCGTACAAAAAAAATCGCGTGCATATTCGTTATAGGTATAGCGTTGTCGGCGTGTTGAAATCCGATTCGATCGGCAATAAGTAAAGGTCATCGGGGGAGGGATTCTTCATGGCCCGCAAGTACCGCTACTTTTCAGCCGATAGTCACTTTGAGTCGCTTCCGGAGAGCTGGACGCACAGGGTTCCCGAAAAGTATCGCGATCGCGCACCGCGCCGGATCAAACTGGCCGACGGCAGAGATGCCATCCTAGAAGAAGGGCAACCGCTGGAGTATCGCGGCACCAGCTTGTTCGCGGGAAAGTCCATCGAGGAATTCAATCCGGTTCATTTAAATTTTGCAAGCTCGGTGGGAGCGGGGCCGCCGCAGCAGCGTTTGAAGGAACAAGATGCCGATGGTATCGATGGCGAGCTGCTCTTTGCCAGCGAGGCGCGCAATCCGAAGATCAAAGACAGGGATGCTTTCCTGGCGATCGTCAAGGCCTTCAACGATTATTTCATCGAAGAATATTGCGCCCTAGACCCGCAACGGCTCATAGGCGTAGCAGTCATGCCGGATATCGGTGTCAAAGAGAATATCGCCGAGATCAAACGTTGCAAGGACAAAGGATTCAAAGCGGTTCGGCTGCACACATATCCAAGCGGCAAGAGCACGCCGACACCGGAAGACGACAAGTTCTGGGCCGTCGCTTTAGACCTGGATATGCCGATCACCATTCACACCTCCTTCCCACGGCGTACTGACGAGCGCGATGTTTACCTGATGCAATACCCGAGAGAACCGGAGGGAGAAGAAAGACCGTTCGATTTTTTGCAACGCGTGGCTCGCCACGGCATCTATCACTGTGGCGCGGTTGAAGCCGCGCAGCTGATCTTCACCGGCGTTTTCGACCGCTTTCCCAGGCTGCAGATTTTCTGGGCGGAGAACAACATCGGCTGGATTCCTTACTTCTACCAGCAAATGGACCAGACTTATAAAGTAAACTATAGTTGGGCGGAGCGTCTCCTCGGATTAAAACGGTTATCTCGCTTGCCCAGCGAATATTTGCGTGATCATGCGCATTGGGGATTCTTCGATGATCCCATCGGCGTGCAACTGCGCCACCTAGTCGGCGTCGAGAGGATCATGTGGTCGACCGATTTTCCCCACATCGTGACTCGCTGGCCGAGATCACTGGACCTGGTGGAGGAACAGTTCACCGGAGTTCCCGCGCACGAGAGACAGGCTATGCTCGCGGGCAATGCGGTGAAGTTTTTTCACTTGGACGCAGGGTAGTTCTTGTTGTTTTCGACAAACACCGCGCTTGGGTGAACAAGGGTTTTAATAGTGAACTCAAGTGAACTCATAAGTGTAGAAGAGAGCCAATCCCTTACGGTTCGCGGAGGTCAATATGGGCTTTAAGGTCAATCATCTTCATCTCAAGACGCCGGACCCTCGTAAAACGGTGAACTTTTACGTCGAGTTCACCGGCGCCAAAATTGTATCGGAGCGTCAGGGACCTGACGGACGAACGAGTTTTCGGTTGGATTTACACGGTGTGCCGCTCAACGTGACGGAATATCTGCAGGATCAGGAGCTGGAGCAGCACTACGGCTTGGAACACGTTGCCATCGATGCCGAGGACTTTGCCGGAGAGGTTGCCAAGATCAAAGCGGCGGGAGTGAAAATCCTCGAAGAGCGAGTTCTACCCGATGGCCGCAAGGTTTGTTTTTTCGAAGGGCCTGAAGGTGTTCGGTTGGAATTTTTGGAAATGCGCTGAATTCACGCACTTCCATCAGCGGCTGCGCAGAGCTCGTTCCAATGGCCCATTCTCACGAAAGGGTTCAGGCCAGCCTATGTATTCTTTCAAATCGGGTCGGACACTGACCAGATCTTTGACGACATTTTCGATTCCCTTGTCCGGCACGAAGGGAGCGTGCTTGAAAAGGCTTGCGTAAGCCCGAACCGATTTTTTAATCACTGCCGGATCTTTTTCTCTGAGCCATTTGGAGAACGATTTTTCCGCGAAGGCGCGGTCTCTGCGGATCACATTGATACCTGCTACATAAGCTCTGAGGAAATCCTCGGTGGTCTTGGGTTCGGCTCTGATGAAGGCGCGACTGCTGGTGACGCAGGACGATGGATAGACGAGATCGGTCGTGCTCAGATCGACGAGCACCGGCCAATTGCGCTGCAAAAAGGGGATCGCGTAGCGCGCCGTGAGGGCCGCCGCGGCAATGCGCCCGGCTTCCAGCGCCGCTGCCATCTCGGGTCCGGCTCCCAGTTGGAGAATCGTCATGTCCCGGTCCGGATTTAGGCCGACGTGTTTGAGCGCCGTTCTCAAATAGAAATGAGTCGTCGAGCCATAACGCGTGACGGCGCTCGATTGGCCCTTGAGATCCGCGGCGGATTTTATTTCGGGGCGGGTGATCAAGTACACAGGATCGACATCGATGGGACAGGCCAGCAAAACCACATCGCCCCCCGCTGCGCGCGCCGCAACGACCGATTCTGCGCCGACGCCGGAAAACGGCAGATTGCCGGTGATAATCGCCAGCGTGATCAAGGAACCGCCGCGAATTTGCACGGGTTCGACGTTAAAGCCGTATTTCTCGAAGTAACCGGCATCTTTCGCGACCCACACCGGCAGGTGGGAAGGCGACGCGCTGGTGCCGTAAAGGATACGTCTTAGCTCTTGAGCGTTTACGGATTGTTGGATCAGGAGGAAGGCGCAAAGAATCGTAAACGATAATGTGCGATGCCTCATGGCCTCGACAAGCTTTCTTTAACCGGCGCAGCCATCTGTTGAATGCTTTTTCCGCGAAAATCGTAGCCTGTTCGCGCAACCCTCGATCCTGTTCCAGACTCGCTTTATTTCCGTTATATCCATGCTTTTGACATGCGGAGGAAAGGAACCTCCTTGGCGGTGTGAACGGTTCTCCTTTCTCGTATGCTATGTATTTGCTTCCGTCAAGATCCGTAGTCATTATCGGCTGCAGCCAAACCCATTAAAATGCAGCCGTTGACATGAAAAACGGACCGCAGTAAACCGGGAAAATCAAATCTTTTATGAGATTAGAAAAAGCTCGACGAGATACATAAAAAATGGAAGGAACATGTATGACAAAGATCAGACATCTTGCAATCAAAGCGGAAAATGTCTTTGGAGAGATCTATTTATGAAAATTCCAGTTTTATTGATTGCAGGTTTGGTTTGCTTACTCGGTTCAGCGGCAACTCCAAGCGGCGCCGCCGAACCGTCGAAACTCCTCCTCGCGCACGGCGCCATTAGTGCCAACGTTACGCCGCTGTGGATCGCGAAAGAGCAGGGCCTTTTCCGCAAGCACGGTTTGGATGTCGATTTGGTTTTTATCATTGCGGGGCGGGCGACGCAGGCGATGATGGCGGGCCAGGTGCCGGTTGGCCTGGTGGGGGCAATTCATGTGACAAACGTGGCGACCAGCGGCGGCGATCTGGTAATGGTTCTCGGGCTGCAGAACACCCTCGACTATCTTTTCGTCGCTCGCCCATCGATCAAGAGTGGTGAAGAGCTGAAAGGCAAAAAAGTCGCCATCGGAACTCCCGCGGGTTCGGCCTCGCTCGCGACCTATGTGGCGCTCGACCACCTCGGCCTGCAACCGCGCCGCGATAATATCGTTCTTCTCGGCATTGGCGGCGTTCCCGAGCGGCTCGGCGCCTTGCGCTCCGGTTCCGTCGAAGCGACGAGTCTCTCGCCGGAATTCGGACAGATTGTCGTGAGCGAAGGATACCGGGTTCTGGTGGACACGGGAAAAGAAAACCTTCCATTTCAATCCTCCGGCATCGTCGTGTCGCACAGCCTTCTGAGATCGAACCCGCAAGCTTGTACTGAGAACCCAGGGCTCTCGGTATGCGCCTCACGCGGATCTGTAACGCCATAGCTGAGGTATGGCGAAGCATATGGCGACTATGATCAAGAAGCACAACCCGCTGCCCAGCAGCAGCGCGTTCGGGGCTCCGATATACTGCGCCGCCACTCCCGCCAGGATCGCTCCGAGACCATTGGTGGCCTGCGCGAACACCGTGATCAGGCTAGAGGCTCGTCCAAGCATGCCGTCGGGGGCCAGTAACTGAACCACCGTGCGGCGAATCGCGACGCTGAGCGAGTCGGTAAATCCTAGAATCAGCGTGGCGCTCACTGCCATCCAAAACCACTGGGAGAAACCTAACAGGGCCAAACTGCCGGCAAAGACCAGGGCGGCGATGACCACCATGACGCCTTTGCGCCTGACGTCGCCAAGCATGAGCAACGCCATGGAGCCTATGATCGCGCCCAGCGAGGGTGCGCCGTAGAGCAGGCCAAGTCCGGAAGCGCCCGTGTTAAAAACATCGGTGGCGAAGATCGGCAGGATCGGCCGGTAAAAACCGACCAATGTGACGCCGAAATCGAGCAGGAAGAGCGAGAGAATGATTCGCTGAACCCAGATGAACTCAATGCCTTCGAAAATACTGCGAAGATTGACGCGCCGGCGCTCGCCTTCGGGTACGCCTGAAGTGCGCATCGCCAAGATCGCAATGCCGGCTGGGATCAGCATCACGATGGTGATGAAGTAAGTCGTCCCCAAACCTGTTTGATCGATCATTATCCCGCCGAGAGCTGGTCCAAGGAGAAAGCTAGTTTGGATAATAATGGTGTTGAGAGTCACTGCGTTCATCAATAAGGGCCGCGGCACCAAGCGCGGAATCAAGGCGGCGCGTGCCGGCCAATTAAAAACCTCCACCAGCGCGCCGAGAAACCCCAAGATATAGATATGCCAAACTTGCACCGTGCCGCTCACGGTGAGAATCCCGAGCATCAGACTTGGGATCAATTGGATCGTGATGGTGGCGATGAGAAGCTTTTTCCGATCGAAAGTGTCCGCCACGGCGCCGGCGAACAGACCGAAAATAACGAAAGGGAAAGCCTGGAAAAATCCAGTGAGGCCAAGTTGAAGGGCAGAGCCGGATATATCATATACTTGGTAAAGACCGGCGACGTTGCGTACCTGAACCGCCACGGCGTTAAAGACACTTGCGATCCAGACCAGACGGTAATCGCGAATCAGCAAGGACGACCAGGGACGGATCTTGCGCGAGGAGGGTTGTAGGTCTATTTCAGGTGAATGAGCCAATCAGTTTCAGAATGACTGTTCGCGGTAGGGTGGGAGATCATGTCGGCATGATACGGGGCGGTTAGAGTGCGCTCGGAGAATCGTTTCTCTAGCCGCCCCCCTTTTGCCTATGTAACGGATGCCGCGACCCGGATGTCTTCGAGTACGCCTTGTTCTTCGGCTTGGGCCAGCACGGCCTCGATTGTTTTTACCAAATTGCGAGCGGCTTCGATGCTGAGCTCCACGGCCACACGTGCGCTGGGCCCTTTGGCCTCATTGACGAAGTCGATGTTCAGCGCATGTTCTAACGGCATATCGTATGGATGGTCGTAGGAAACGTTGGCCTCACGCACTTCGAACCAGTCTTGGCCGTTCTTTCCGCGTCCTTCGATTTTTGCCTGATGAACAATCATCGTGCACATATCCGGCTCCTTCCAGGGCTGGCTGCATTTAACTTTTTAGATTTTTCTCAAGGAATGTGAGAACTTTTTTCCAGCCGTCCACTGCCTGTTCCTGCCGGTAGGCGCCGCGATCATAATAGAAAAAGCCATGGCCTGCGCCGTCATAGCGGTGGAACTCGTAATTCTTGCCGTGCTTTTTAAGTTCCGCTTCGTGCTGGTTCACCTGTTCGGGAGAAGGCGATTTGTCGTCGTTGCCGAAGATTCCGATCATCGGGCAAGAAAGATCCTTGGTATAGTCGATCGGCGCCACCGGACGTTTTGCGGTGAGTTCCTCTTGTTTCATGACTACGCCGCCGCCCCAGCATTCAACCAACGCGTCGAAACCCTTTAGCTTGCAGGTCGCGAGAAAGCCGTGACGACCGCCCGAGCAGGTTCCGAAAACACCCACTTTGCCGCTGACGTAGGGCAGCGAGCGCAGCAAATTTTTTGCGCCGTCTAAATCCCCCAACACCTGCTCGTCTGGAACGCCGCCCGCGGCACGCACCTTGGCACCGACGTCTTCCGGTGTGCCATGACCCTCGCGGAAGTACAGGTTGGGCGATATCGTGGCATAGCCATGATGGGCAAATTTCCGGGTGCATTCGCGATACCATTCATCCCATCCCGGGGCGTGATGGATCAGGACCATGCTCGGGAAAGGACCGGCGCCAAGAGGCCGGGCAATATAAGCGTTGATGGTATCCCCTTTGTGCCCTTGCACAGTTACGGTTTCCGCTAGCATCCCTTCATATTGATCCGTTTGGTACATGTGTTCTCCTCCTTAAAATTAAATATTCTCTTGTGATAGGTTCAGCAGTCCACATAATACAAAATCAGCCGGTGACGCAACCGGGAAGGCTAAAAAATCGACTGAAAAAGGTCTTGTATTGGGTATAGAAACCGATTAGGCTAAAATTACACTTCAGTATGGAGCCTTCTGTAGTGACATATACAAAAGAGTTGAAGGCTTGGTCAGTCTTTCCTTGCGATTCTTACCTCGCGGACAATCCGGCCAGAGCGTGTTTTGCATTCCATGTTCTGTTTCCAGCGTTGATCAGGTTCTCAGGGTCAAAGACAACAACGTTTTCCAGAGGAGGAGAACATGAGTAGCAAAATTTACGTCGGCGGATTGCCCTATTCGACGACCGACGATCAACTGCAGGAAATCTTTTCCACGCACGGCGCCGTCGAGTCGGCCCGCGTGATCACGGATAAGTTCAGCGGCCGCTCACGGGGTTTCGGATTCGTGGAAATGAGTTCCTCGGACGAGGCCCAAAAGGCGATTCAAGCGCTGAACGGCAGTGATCTCGGTGGCCGGACCCTGACGGTAAATGAAGCGCGCCCGCAAGAGAGACGCTCGGGTGGTGGTTTCGGTGGCGGTGGCGGTGGCGGAGAGAGACGCGGTGGCGGCGGTGGGCGGAATCGCTGGTAGTTTCGGACATCAATTAAAAATAAAGCAAAGAAGGGGCGCCGGGCCGGAGCGCCCCTTCTTGTTGCTACCTCAAATTCCTGATTGGGTTCGGCCGTGATTTATAAAGTTTTCTTTAACGCTCCGAGCTCAACTCCAAGCATATAATATGGATAAGATCCCCTCTATGATTAAACCCAAACTAACCATCGCGCTTTCACACTACGATCGGCATGTGCCTTTCTTCGACGGTACGGCGCAGTCGGAAGGGATCGATCTCAATGTCTTGATCGTCGGCCAGTCGGATCGACAAAGAGACGGCGAAGATCGCCACGAACGGATGTTGCAGAAAGAGGAGTTCGATGTCGCTGAACTGTCACTGTCATCGTACTTGATGGCCAAGAGCCGAGGCATGCCGTTTACGGCGATTCCGGTATTTCCACGCCGGCTCTTCAGTCACTCGCAAATGTGGATTAACGTCGACGCGGGAGTCGATACACCGAAGGATCTCATCGGTAAGAAAGTCGGACTGCACAGTTTTCAGAATACTCTGGCGACGCTTTCGAAGGGAGATTTGCAGAGCGAGTTCGATGTGCCGTGGCGGCAGATCCATTGGATGCTGAGCAAAAAGGATAATACTCCCTTTGAACCGGAGAAGGGCGTCAAGATCGATCAACTGCAGGAAAGCGCCAACGCCGGCAACCTGCTCGAGTCGGGGGAAATCAGCGCCATGATGACGCCACACCCGCCCAAGCCGGTACTGCACGGCTCAAAGAAAATCCGCCGGTTATTTGCCGATCCGAAAGCGGAAGATCTGCGCTATTACAAAAAGAACGGTTTCTTCCCCATCATGCACGTCGTGGCCTTCAAAAACGATGTGCTGAAGAAGTATCCGGAAGCCGCCCAGAGTTTATTTGCAACGTTCGAAGAGGCGAAGAAGATCTGCCGCGAGTTCTACGCCGATCCGAATTGGTCCTGGCTCGCGTGGGGACGCCAAGCTTTCGAAGAAGAGCAGAAGCTGTTGGGCGACGACCCCTGGCCGAATGGGTTAGAAAAGAATCGCGCGAATTTGGACCGCTTCGTCGGATATTCGCTGGATCAGGGATTGATGGAGAAAAAGATGGAAGTGGAAGAGTTGTTCTTGGCGTTGAATTAACGGAGCGGGCGAGACGGTCGCCAGCGGACGGGAAATTTTAGAACATAGGGTGGGTTATTCCAGATCGGGCAACTCATGCCTCCGTAACAATAGTCTGATCGACCGGGCCTGTCCGGCGGTGCGCTCAATCAGCCCGTTCCTTTCGAGAGACAGCACCATTTGGTGAACGGTCGGCGGCGTAACACCAAAGTAGCCTTGCATTTCCGCCTCAGAAGGCGAGCGGCCATGAATTTTGCTGTAGTAGTAGATGAATGCCAAGTACTGGCCCTGTTTTTCCGTGTAACGTGGCATCCCATCACTCTTGCCGGCGGGTGGTTAAGGATTGCGTTTGCTTCACGCTCGCCCGTTTGCGGTCATCATTCATCCTTAGAAAATCCTTCATAGTATTCCTCACAAAGACCATCGTGGTAGCCCCAACCTATCAAATTCCCGGCTGAGGACCCCGGGCGTGAGCCCGGGGGTGAAAGCCTCC
>JBBDNJ010000348.1:0-10007 GCA_040877705.1 Binatia bacterium
GGAGGCTCGTGCACTCGGTTAGTTCTTTTCACCCACAAATTTGTCGCACACCCATCTCGCGAGTGTAATCATCTCGCGAGTACTAGCGGCTAGAAAGCGGATCGAAGTGCCTCTTTTGTGTGTTTATGAGCATATTTATTTATTTTATTGCAAGATTGCTCGAATTACGGCATCTTTTATAGCGTAAAAAGTTTGCGGTCAAAGAAAATGTATTCGCTCCCGACGAATTCGGTCAATTTTCTCATTCTACTGGTTACCCTCTCCTTAGCTTGGTCTTGTGGGCCGGGCATTGCGACACAGCCAAATCCAAACCCGGCGCTTCAAAGGGCAGTAGTTCACATGCAGCAACAATGTGGGGCTCTATTCGCCGACCCTGCGCTTCACCCAATTAGCAGCAAGGTGGCCCTTGGCCATCCCGACGACCATAGACCGGCGATGCTGACAGATACGGAATACGCAAGCGAAGATGAAAAACCGGTCATTATTAATTGGGTGAAAAAACGTGATCAATGCCACCAGATTGCGGGTTTAGTGCGCGCAATGTTACGGTCTCAAATTATTCCCGTCCTCGAAAACTTTAAAAACGTCACCGATTCGTTAATAGCTGAGCTCTATTTTGGTCACATCTCTTATGGTGAATTAGCAAATAAGCGCATCATAACTTTCCACGACGTTAAAATGGCGGAAGCTATTATCGAGCACCACTTGCTACTTTTTCAAAATCCGCAGGCGGAATCTGAATCGCGACAGCTGGCGAACGAAGCCATCGCGAACTGGAAGACCCTCATGCACCCGAACGCATTACAGCAGATGCGGGCGCACATGATGACTCTGACTACTGGTGCTAAACCGACAAACACTATGAACGATCGATGACCCAATAATTCGCGAGACGCGTAGATCCATCTGCTATTTCCTGCCGCATGTAAACCCTGTACACCCACGCTGTTTTTTTAACCAAGCCACAGGTCGGATCACGCTATGTCTCAGTGCTTTCAACGCTTTTCTCCCCCAGAAGATAGCATTGTCAAACCTTAGCGCATCATTTTCGCTGGCGAAATTAGCTGTGTATGTTCCAGCGATTCCCGCAGTGTATATGTCTCGCCAATCTTGGCGATTTCGCGATACTTCACTTTGCTGTTAGCACGAGTTTTTTACTTGCAAAAGACGCGGCTAAGCATGTGAGCCATTCCTTTTCTGCAACCTATTTCGCCAAACGTTGCGCTCGTCCGGCTCAGTGGTGCGGCTCGCAAGGCAATGTGACGCGGCAATAGCATTTAATTTCGTCTCTCATTTGGAAGTTCACCGGTGATTTGCTAAGTTCCAGCCATGAAATTTTTGCCTAAACTTTTTGAAAACAACCGCGCCTGGGCGGAAAGAATCAAGCTGGAAGATCCGGAATATTTTCAACGCCTGAGCCAGACTCAAACACCGCAGTATCTTTGGATCGGTTGCGCCGATAGCCGGGTGCCGGCCAATGAAATCGTTGGCCTCGGTCCGGGAGAGCTTTTCGTGCACCGCAACATCGCCAATCTGGTGCCGCGTTTTGACGCCAACGTCTATTCCGTATTGCAGTACGGAGTAGAGGTGTTGAAAGTCAAACACATCATCGTCTGCGGCCATTATGGCTGCGGCGGCGTACTCGCCGCGTTGCGCGAGTGGTCGGGGCTGCCTTTGGAGAATTGGCTCGCCCATGTGCGGTCCGTCTATCGCGCCAACAAAGACGAGTTGGACGCCGCGCCCAGCGAAGAGACGCGCTGGCGGCGATTGTGCGAGCTAAACGTCATGGCCCAAGTCCAGGCAGTCCGCGACGCTGAGGTGGTGCAGCAAGCCTGGCGAAAGGACCAGCCAGTGATGGTCCATGGCTGGATCTATGATCTTAAGGAAGGGATGCTGAAAGACTTGGATTTGTATTAACTCCTTGAGAGCTTGCAAAGAAACTCGCTTCCTAGCCGCTTACTTAGCGCGCATTATCCCGCCGGCCGTGAATAGGACCGAGCATGCGCATGAGGCTCTTTGGTGATTTTTTGGTGACGGTCGCCAGCTCGTCAAACCCGACTGCCGAATTGCTCCAGGCGGATTAATTTTCCACACGCTCAATCGGGTACACGCTAGAAGGCCAAGTTTTGGATGTTGTAGGTTGATGAAGGAGATCGAATTGGTGAATACGCCGGAGTCCGAGGAATACGTTTACGTCCGAGATCGCGCCGCGTTAGAAACGCTGATCCAGCGCATCGGCGCGGCCGAGAGGGTGGCGGTGGACACCGAGGCTGACAGCCTGCACAACTATTTCGAAAAGGTCTGTTTGATCCAGCTCTCGCTCGGAGGCGAGCACTACCTCGTCGACCCGCTTTGCGAATTGAACCTGACTGGATTGGTGCAAGCGCTGGCCGAGAAGCAGTTGATTCTGCACGGCGGCGACTACGACCTGCGCATGATGCGAGTCTCGCTGGACTTCAGACCGCGCGGTGAAATTTTCGACACCATGATTGCGGCGCAATTGCTCGGCATCGAACAGATCGGGTTAGCCGCCCTTATCGAGCGTTTCTTTGGAATCACGATTGGAAAAGAAGGGCAGAAGTCAGACTGGTCGCGCCGGCCGCTGAGCGAAAAGCAACTGCGCTACGCGGTCAACGACACGCGTTTTCTCGAGCAACTCGCCGAACGTCTACGTGGCGAGCTCAGCGAGCGGGGCCGTGTGGATTGGCACGTGGAAAGTTGCCGAGCAATGGTGCAGTCAACCGGGCGTGACAATTCACGCAACCCCGAGGAAGCCTGGCGAATCAAAGGGGCCGGGCGACTGACGCGCCGCCAATTGGCCTATCTGCGAGAACTCTGGCGTTGGCGCGACGAGCACGCCCGGCTCGCCAACCTCCCACCCTTCAAGGTCTTCGGCAATGAACAGATCCTGGAGCTCCTCCACTGGGCGGAGTCCCACCCCGGCGTTGCCCTCGAGCAAGGACCTAAATTGCCGCGAAACATCCACGGCTCGCGGCTGAAGACTCTCGAGGAGGCGATCACGCGGGCAGCCGAAATGCCCCAGGCGCAATGGCCGGAACCTGAAATACCTGACCGCGGTGATGCTTCACTCCGCGAGTGCAAGAAGCAGATTGACGCGTTGCGTAGCGAATGCGCGCGAATCGCTAAGGAGCTGGAGATCACCGCTTCGACTTTGGCGCCCAGAGCCGCCCTCGAGGCCATTGTCCTGAGCCGGCCTCGGACCATCGGCGAGATTATGGAAATCGGGGGCCTATTGCGCTGGCAGACCGAACTAATGCAAGGCGCGGTCGAACAAGTCTTGCACCAACAGGAAGGAAGGTCAGCTTCTGAAAAATGTTGATGTGAGCTTGACATTATTTTTGGCCTCTGACATAAGAAGCTTAGGTTTAACGCCGTTTATACTTAAAATTCTTAATTTGATAGATCAAATAGATTTAAAAATACTTTTTATTCTGCAAAATAACGGTCGCTCTAGGCTTGCTGACATCGCCGAAGAGGTCGATCTATCAGCGCCGGCCGTTATGGAGCGGGTTAAAAAACTCGAAGCCGGTGGCGTCATCAAGGGCTATCAAGCCCTTTTGGATGGCAAAAAAGTCGGCAAAGATATCACCGCTTTCATCGGCGTATCGATTGGCAATCAGCGCGACATCGATAAATTCGCCGCGCAGATGTTGCGCTACCATGATGTTTTGGAATGCCATCACGTAACCGGTGATGAGACCTTTATTCTAAAAGTGAAGTCGGCCAATACCGGCTCACTGGAAAAGTTGCTGGGTGAGATCCGGTCCGTGGAAGGAGTGACCCGAACTGTAACGAAAGTGGTTCTTTCGACCGCGAAAGAAAGCCAGATCGTCGATCTGGATCAGGGATTAGCGGAGCCGCATAACTCAAGAAGGAAGTAAATCCATCGATCTGATTCTTTCGCTATTGATAGACGCGGGTCATCGATATTGGTTTAAGATTCCTTCCGGCCCGGCGTCTCCCCGAGCAGAGTTTTACTTTTGGCATTTAGGATGAAACGTTAGCGAAGCAAA
Source organism: Binatia bacterium (assembly GCA_040877705.1). GTDB lineage: Bacteria > Desulfobacterota > Binatia > UBA9968 > UBA9968 > WHTF01. The sequence continues at coordinate 4,035 of JBBDNJ010000348.1, forward strand.
GGTGACGACATGACACTTTCCGGATTACCTCCCAAGCAGGGACTTTACGATCCCAAGTTCGAGCATGATGCTTGCGGCGTCGGATTTGTCGTACACATCAAGGGTGAAAAATCCCACGAGATCGTCGAACAAGCGTTGACGGTCCTGGAAAATTTGGATCACCGTGGCGCGTGCGGTTGCGAAGAAAATACCGGCGACGGTGCCGGCATTCTCCTACAGGTGCCGCATGAATTCTTCAAACACACATGCGAGGGGCTCGGCTTTCAATTGCCTGAATCGGGAGATTATGGCGTCGGCATGATTTTCTTGCCGGACGACCGCGATCAGCGCCAGCAGTTTTCCAAGATCATCGAAGAAATAGTCGCCGCCGAAGGCCAGCGCGTGCTGGGATGGCGCAAGGTGCCGACGGATAATTTTTATCTCGGCGAAACCGCCAAGGCTTACGAGCCGTTCGTGCGCCAGGTTTTTATCGGACGGGGCGATGGGATTGAGGATGACATGGCTTTCGAGCGCAAGCTTTACGTCATTCGCCGCCGGACCGAAAATGCCATCCGCTATGCCGGCCTTGCCGGTGCCGATTTCTTTTACATCCCGAGCCTGTCCCACCGCACGATCATCTATAAAGGCATGCTGACGCCGCGCCAGGTGGCGACATTCTATCCCGATCTTTCCGATCCCATATTGGAATCGGCCATCGCCGTCGTGCATTCGCGCTTTAGCACCAATACTTTTCCCAGTTGGGGACGCGCCCATCCCTATCGCTATTTGATCCACAACGGTGAAATCAACACATTGCGCGGCAACGAAAACTGGATGCATGCGCGGCAAGCGATGCTGGCTTCGCAACTGTTCGGCGACGATTTGAAGAAGGTTTTTCCGATCATTCAGGAGGATGGCAGCGACTCCGCCAAGTTCGACAATACTCTCGAATTTCTAGCCTTGAGCGGGCGTTCGTTGCCTCACGCCGTCATGATGATGATTCCCGAGCCGTGGGAAAATCACGATAGCATGGAGGAGACGAAGCGGGCATTTTACGAATATCACAGCAGTTTGATGGAGCCGTGGGACGGACCGGCGTCGATCGCGTTTACCGACGGGACGGTTGTCGGCGCGGTGCTCGACCGCAACGGCCTGCGTCCATCGCGTTACTATGTGACCAAAGACGATTTGGTCATTATGGCTTCCGAGGTCGGCGTGCTGGATGTGCCGCCGGAAAAAGTTGCGGAGAAACGTCGTCTCCAGCCCGGTCGGATGTTCCTCGTCGACACCAGCGAAGGGCGCATCATCAGCGACGATGAAATCAAACAGCAAATCGCCAAGTCTCAACCTTATGGGCGATGGTTGAAAGACAACGTCATTCATTTCGACGAATTGCCGGCGGTGACTGAAAAGCAACCCGTTGCAAATCACCAAAACACGCTGCAGCAATTGCAAGCCTTTGGCTATAACTTCGAAGATCTGCGAATCAATATCGGACCGATGGCGCAGAACGGCATTCAGCCGGTGGGTTCTATGGGCACGGACACGCCCCTGGCGGTGCTCTCGGACAAGCCGCAGCTTCTCTATAATTACTTCAAGCAGCTGTTTGCCCAGGTGACCAATCCGCCCATCGATCCTATCCGTGAAGAGTTAATTACTTCGACCACGTTGACATTGGGTTTGGAAGGAAACCTGGTGGATCCGAAACCGGAAAGCTGCCGGCAACTGAGATTGTCGGCGCCGATCTTGAAAAATTCGGAGATGGAAAAACTTCGCCGGATCGATTGCGCTGGAATTAAATCCGTTACGCTGCCGATACTTTTCAAGATCAACGAAGGCAAGGCCGGCCTCGAAAGCGCGCTGGAAGAGTTGTGTCGCGCCGCCGACCGCGCCATTGCTGACGGCGCAACCATTCTGATTCTCTCGGACAAAGGCGTGGATCGATTCCATGCGCCGATCCCGGCGCTACTAGCCTGCGCGGGATTGCATCACCATCTGATTCGCTCGGGAGCTCGCACACGCGTGGGCCTGGTGCTCGAATCAGGCGAGCCGCGCGAAGTGCATCATTTCTGTTTGCTGCTCGGTTATGGTGTACAAGCCATTAATCCCTATCTCGTGTTTGAGTGTCTTAACGATATGATCCATGAGGGAATGCTGAAAGACATCGCCTACTACGACGCCGTCAAAGGGTATATCAAAGCAGCGGTCAAGGGTGTCGTCAAGGTCATGGCCAAAATGGGCATTTCCACCATCAAGTCTTATTGCGGCGCGCAGATTTTCGAGGCTGTCGGCTTAGGGCAGGATCTGGTGGACAAGTATTTCACCTGGACGCCATCGCGCGTCGGCGGCATCGCTATCGATGAAATCGCGCGCGAAGCGCAGCGGCAACATGCCCACGCGTTTCCGACTTATCCATTGAATGGCCACACACTGGACGTATACGGTCAGTATCAGTACCGCACAGACGGTGAATTGCACCTATTCAATCCGCGAACCATTCATCTTTTGCAGAAAGCTTGCCGCAACAACGATTACCGGACGTTTCAAGAATACACTCGGTTGATCGATGACCAGTCCGAGCGCCTCGCGACGCTGCGCGGCCTGATGGAGCTGAAACACGCCACCGTACCGATTCCTATCGAAGAAGTGGAACCGGTCGACGAGATTGTTAAACGCTTCAAGACCGGTGCGATGTCTTACGGGTCCATCGGCAAAGAAGCGCATGAGGCGCTTGCCATCGCCATGAACCGCCTCGGCGGCAAGAGCAATACCGGCGAAGGGGGAGAAGATCCGGCTCGATATGTGCCGGATGCCAACGGAGATTCGCGCAATAGCGCTATCAAGCAAGTCGCTTCGGGACGGTTCGGAGTGACGAGCTACTACTTAACGCAAGCGCGGGAGATTCAGATTAAAATGGCGCAAGGCGCGAAGCCTGGGGAGGGCGGCGAGCTGCCGGGCCGCAAGGTTTATCCTTGGATTGCTAAAGTGCGTCACTCAACGCCCGGGGTCGGCTTGATTTCGCCACCGCCGCATCACGATATTTATTCCATCGAAGACCTGGCGCAATTAATCCACGATCTCAAGAACGCCAACCATCACGCGCGCATCAGCGTCAAGCTGGTCGCCGAAGTCGGCGTTGGCACGATTGCCGCGGGCGTGGCGAAAGGTCACGCGGATGTGGTGTTAATCAGCGGGCATGACGGCGGTACCGGCGCTTCACCCCAGACCAGCATCAAGCATGCCGGCTTGCCGTGGGAATTGGGGCTTGCCGAGACGCATCAGACGTTGGTGCTTAACAACCTGCGCAGCCGGATCGCGGTGGAGACCGACGGCCAATTGAAAACCGGTCGGGACGTCGTCGTTGCTGCGATGCTCGGCGCCGAAGAGTTCGGATTTGCCACGACTGCGCTGGTGACATTGGGCTGCATCATGATGCGGGTCTGCCACCTGGATACCTGCCCGGTGGGTGTGGCCACGCAGAACCCGGAGTTGCGCAAGAAGTTTGCCGGCGATCCGGCCCACGTCGTCAATTTCATGCGTTTCATTGCGCAAGAAATGCGCGAGCACATGGCCAAATTGGGATTTTGCACCGTGAATGAAATGGTCGGACGCGCCGATCGCTTGGAAGTTCGTCAAGCCGTCGAACACTTGAAAGCGAAGGGATTGGACTATGCGGCGATACTCTATCAGCCGAAAGTCGGTCCGGAAGTAGGCCGATACTGCGAGATTCCGCAGAATCACGGATTGGAAAACGCCCTGGACAATCAAGTTTTGCTTGACCTGGCGGCTCCTGCATTAGAGCGGCGTGAGAAGGTGAAAGCGTCGCTGGGAATTCGCAACACCAACCGAGTCGTGGGAACGATTCTCGGCAGCGAGATTACCCGCCGGTTCGGGCCGGAAGGACTGCCTGAGGATACCGTTCATTTTCACTTCGAAGGATCCGCGGGACAGAGCTTCGGTGCTTTTTTACCGCCGGGCATGACCCTTGATCTCGAGGGCGATGCTAACGACTATTTCGGTAAAGGGCTCTCGGGTGGAAAACTTGTCTTGTATCCGCCGGAAGGCTCGACCTTTGCTCCGGAAGAAAACATCATCGTGGGCAACGTCGCATTATACGGCGCGACAAGTGGGGAGGCCTACATCCGCGGCATGGCTGGTGAACGTTTCGGCGTGCGCAATAGCGGCGTGCGCGCGGTGGTCGAAGGCGTCGGCGATCATGGCTGTGAATACATGACGGGCGGAAAAGTTGTCGTTATCGGCGCTACGGGGCGCAACTTCGCAGCAGGTATGTCCGGCGGTGTGGCGTACGTTTTCGACGAGGACGGCACTTTCAAACGCCGCTGCAATTTCGAAACGGTTGCGTTGGAGTCTTTGAACGACCGAGATTTGCAAGACGTTGAGGAGATGCTGAGGCGCCATGCCGTCTACACCCACAGCGCGCGGGCGTGGCAGCTCTTGGCGCTCTGGGAAGAAACCGCGCCGAAGTTTGTGAAGGTGATGCCTAGAGACTACCGGCGGGTGCTTGAGGAGCTCGAGAAGGCGGAAGCTATGGGACTAGCCGGTGAAGAAGCGCTGATGGCTGCTTTCGAAGCGAATAAGAACGACGCTTCCCGTGTGAGCGGAAATTAAATCCGGCCAGCGCACCAAACCGATCCATGTTCTGGATGTCAGTTTTAAGGATGGCTGAAATCGATTACCTTTCGGTCATGCATGATTGTGCCTTCGAGCCGGAGTCATTGAGAAAACGAGGAGCGAAAATTTGAAAATATGGAAATGTCCGGCTGTGAAAATGGGCGGAGTTTCGCTGATTGTTGGGAGAATTTAACGCGATGGGTAAACCAACCGGATTTATGGAATATGAACGTGAGCTGCCACAGGACCGCTTGCCGCTGGAGCGAGTGAAGGACTGGCAAGAGTTTCACGAACATTTTTCAGAGGCCAAGCTGCAGCGGCAAGGCGCGCGTTGCATGGACTGCGGTATTCCGTTTTGCCATACCGGACAACTGATCAGCGGCATGGCTTCCGGGTGCCCGGTCAATAATTTGATCCCCGAGTGGAACGATTTAGTTTACCGCGGGCTCTGGCAGGAGGCGCTGCACCGGCTTCACAAAACCAATAACTTTCCTGAATTTACCGGCAGGGTGTGCCCGGCGCCGTGCGAAGGTTCATGCGTGCTTGGCCTGAACGAACTGCCGGTCACTATCAAGACCATTGAGTGCGCAATTATCGATAACGGTTTCGCTCAAGGCTGGGTAAAACCGCAGCCGCCGGAAAATCGGACCGGCAAGAAAGTCGCGGTCATCGGATCAGGGCCATCGGGTCTCGCCTGCGCAGCTCAACTTAATTATGCCGGTCACTGGGTAACCGTCTATGAGCGTGCCGACCGCATTGGCGGATTGCTCATGTACGGGATTCCGAACATGAAGCTGGATAAGAGTGTCGTGCAACGGCGCGTCGATCTCATGGCGGCAGAGGGAGTTAAGTTCGTTACGAAAACAGCCGTCGGCATCGATATTCCCGCCGCCAAGCTTAAAGATGAATTCGATGCCGTCGTGCTTTGTTGCGGCGCAACTAAGCCGCGCGACCTGCCGATCCCAGGGCGCGCGCTTAAAGGCATCCATTTCGCGATGGATTTTCTGCATGCCAATACCAAGAGCCTGCTCGATTCCAATCACAAGGACGGAAACTATATTTCCGCCAGAGGTAAGCATGTAATCGTAGTGGGTGGCGGGGATACTGGGACGGACTGCGTTGGCACCTCGATGCGTCATGGCTGCAAGAGCCTGACGCAACTGGAAATCCTGCCGCGTCCGCCTGACACACGTCAGCCGGATAATCCCTGGCCCGAATGGCCCAAGGTTTACAAATTAGATTATGGGCAGGAAGAGGCAAAGGAACGCTTCGGCGGCGATCCGCGCGTCTATCTGACCACCGGTGAAAAATTCGTCGGTGATCAGAAGGGCCATGTCAAGGAATTGCACGTTCACGATGGCG
>JBBDNJ010000349.1:0-10005 GCA_040877705.1 Binatia bacterium
GCCCGCGCAAATCCTGCCGTTGCTCGGCGCTCCCGGGATTTTCAGATTGCGCCGAAAGGCCTTTGCTTTGCTGCTCGACTTGCTCCAGATAAAGCTTCGATGTTTTTTGCAGCTCGGCTTGCGCCACTTGGGACTGAGTATCGAAATACGACGCGATTTCGGCATAGAAGAGCGCCTTGTCGAGGTCGCTCTTTTTTGCCGCCTGCTTGGAGTGTCCCACTTGTTTGCGCACCAGCGCGGTCTTTTTTTTCTTTTCGAGCTCTTCGATCTCTTTGATGATCTTGCGGTTGCGCGGGTCGTTGGGATAACGCTTGAGGTGATCCCGGTGGCGCACCAAAGCGCGTCTTTCTTCGACCGACATTTCACTGTTAAGCAGAGAATAGATCTGTCCGATCGCCGTTTCCGCCGCGGCCCCGATATAGTTCCCCGAAGCGACGCCGACGAGATCCACGGAGCTTAACAAACGATTAAAAAAGCCACCCCATTGATTCACGGAGTTTTGACGGGTCAGTCGTTCGGCCCGCGTTAAATCGTCCTCTTCGATAATCGATTCCAAATATTTCTTGCGTCGAGGCGAAGAGCTGTTCTTCAAAGCCTCTCGCTGCGCCGCGAGATAACGGTCACGGTCCTGGATCGTATTGTTGATGAGATCCTGCGCATGGTCGGTCAGCCCGGTGCTCGATCCGTGTTGTTTCCGCAGCCGGATGTTTTCCATCTTGAAAAAATTCAGATGACCGACGAGAGTTTCTTTGCGTTGGGTGAGAGCGTCGATGAGCAGTTCACGGGATCGTTTGTCCACTTCGTCGGGAAAAAAATGGGACGGAACGGGCGGTTTCTCGAAAGGGTCGAAATCGGGCAGTGGGTTCAAAATGCGTTCGAGCAGCGCTTCCTGATCCTGCCCGTGAGCCGTGCCGGTAGAGGCACAAAAGACGCCAAGCGCCAAAGAAACCAACCAAGCGCGTATGAAGCTATTTTTCATCGGCTTAGTCGCGTGATCTTTTCTACCAGTCCCCGCATCGCTTCGATCTTGCCTTGGGCTTCGATCTTTTCCACAATTCCATCGACTTGAACGACTTCGGTATAAAGTTTAAGCGCTGATTTAGCAAACTGATCGAATGCGTTAGGATCAAAGCTTAAACCCTCAGGATCGTACTGGGCGGCGTACTCTTTTGCAAGGCGCGCATAGAAGTCGCCAAAATCGATTAAGACCCGATGAATGTTTTTGCTTTGGCGATGTTTGGTGACCAACTGGCTGTAACCCAGAATAACGAGTTGATTGCCATTTTTGAGGCGGTAACGATTGGCTTCGACGAATGCCACCTTGGCGCGGTCGATCCGTTCTTCTTCGACGCGAGCAAGAAATTCATAGGCTGTCCCTTGGTGTTTTTGAATCAAGTGATTCCATGCGGCGACTTTTTCGTCGAGGCCTTTGATGTATTGGAACGGATCTTCCGTCGGCAGCGGTTTGTCGAGAATGGTCTGGAAGGTCTCCAGCGCCTCGATGTTCTTGGTAGCTTCGGTGCCCAAGCGACCGCCGGTCTCGGCAACCCGGCGGTAAAAAGCCGTTGCCTGCGCGTATTCTCGCAAGCGTTCCAGGGCCAGCGCTCTGTTGAATTGAAGGACATCGGTGAACTTGCCGGGATTTTTCTTTTCGTAATCTTCGAGGCGGACCAGTGTCGCCTTCATGATATTGACGCCGGTAACGTCTTTGGGAATCGGAAAACGATAGGTGTCTTCTTTGGCCAGCCGCTGGAAGTCTTTGACGATATCGAGTAAATCGCCCGCCGGCGCATAGCGGGCTTCGGGCGGCGCAGTTCGCGAGGAGCAGCCGGCAAATAAAAGAAGTGCGAGAACCGTGGTGACGGAAATAACGAAACGAAATCTTGCGCGATAGGATCTCAAAATATTCTTAGCGTGGCCCCTTTAGCGATGCATGGCGTGAAAAAATGGTAGAGCCTAATTGGGGTTCAGTTATATTCCGGACTTTTTCATCTAAGTCAAGCCACGCATCGACAAACGCAGACACTTGACCCTCGATGCCGAAGGACTCATATTGATAGTTGTGAAAATTTCTTTGCAACATTTCCTGGTGACGCTCTTTTTGGGAATCTTAGTAAACGGTTGTGCGCCTTCGAGAATAGCGCCTAGCATCGCCGGGAAAACCCGGTCTCCGGTTCCCCCTCAGCCGGAGTTTTCTGAGTATGCTGGGCCAGCCACTCGGCCTTTCGCAATGGGATTTACGCCATGGCCGGCGGATCTCACTGCTGAAGGAGTGGCGACTGCCCAGCGATTTGCCGATGCTCATGGCGACATCGTTTCGGTTATGTTCAGCGGAGGCATTCCGTGGCCCGAAGCGCTTGACGGGAAACCTTTCTCTAAAGATGTCCAGGCAAATCTCTCCGATAGGCCTTCAGCGGACAAGAAGCTTTTTCTGTCGATTTCGCCCCTGGACAAAGATCGCAGAGGCCTCGCGCGCTACTGGGGCGACAAGGACAATCAGCCGTTACCGAAGCCTTGGGACAAGGAGCCGCTCGATAGCCCTCGAGTCAAGAAGGCCTTTTTGAATTTTGTATTGTATTGCGTGCAGACGATGCGGCCGGACTATTTAGCCATTGGCGTAGAGTCAAACGTGTTGCTCTCGCGTGATATTGCCAAATGGCGCCAATACAAGGAGTTGCACCGCGACACCTACAGAGCGGTAAAGAAAATTTATCCCAAGTTGCCGGTCTTTTTTACCACCGAGATCTTACACTATAAGAGATTGGCGCGGGACGCCAAAGGCTCGGAGCAGGAGAAAGAAGTCGCGGATTTGATGCGCTACAGCGATCTCTTCGCCATGAGTCTCTATCCGTACATGAGTTTGGAGACGCCGCGGCCGCTCCCGGCAAATTTTTTAGACTTTGCCACACGCTTTAAAAAACCGATCGCGGTTTCCGAAAGTGGCATGACATCGCGCGATGTATCGCTGAAAAGCTACGGCATCACTCTGTTTGGTTCAGATGCGGAGCAAAGACACTTCACTGAGTTATTGCTCAAAACCGCGGCGCGCGACAAATACGAGTTCGTCATCAACTTTGCCACTACCGATTTCGAACGGCTCGTCGGCCGGTTGCGCCCGCCGCTGGACGACCTCGCCCGTATCTGGGCCTTTACCGGCATGCAAACCAGCAGTGGCAAGCCGAAGCCGGCGCTGGCGGTCTGGGACGGGTTTCTCAAAGCCAAGTATGTAGACCAATTAGACAATAAGAGGGCGCAATGAACTGCGCCCCTACGCACCTTGCACATGCCTGACCTCTGGTTTTGCTGACATCAGCTTTTGATTAACGAATAGAACAGCACCAATTCGTCGTTTTTACCTGCTGCGAAATCGTGCGGTGTACCCCTGGGGATGTGGCAAACCGTACCCGGTCGAAGTTGAATCCGGCGGCCCATGAGGCGTAGTCTGCCGCGGCCTTTGAGCACGTGGCAGACGACGTCTTTATCATCGTGGCTGATCCGCTTAGGGTTGGAATTTTTTATTGGGCGGAAGACGATGACGCCGCTGGTGAAGTGTTTTTCCTCGAAGCAACTGGCGTAGCGGATTTCGTCGTTGATCTTACGTAGTCGCTTAAGCTCCGTGGCGATCTTGACGATTTTCATGTTGCTGCTTTGCAGCCGGTTTGCAATGAAGCGTTGAACGCCAGATCATCGGCGGCGGGCGTTGAATGTTTTTGACGGGGTCAACGGTCGCTTCCTGGTCAAAGCCGCTTCAAGGGTTCAGTCGGTCACTGCGGCGACGATTTCACGGATTGCCTGCTCGGCTTTATCGTTCGGCACCCGGCAGGAGCCGACGACTTTATGACCGCCGCCGCCATAGCGGCTCAACAGTTCACCGACGTTGACGTTCGACGTCGTGTTGAAGATGTTGTAGCCGACGGAGATGCTCGTGGTGTTTTCTCTCTGCGCGTCGTCGGCGACCTTGACCTGAATATTGCCTTTCGGAAATAGCGTGAAAATCAGAAATCGATTGCCGTCCGGGATCTCATCGATGCCGCGCAAGTCGACGTAGATCACGTTGCCTTTCATCGAGGTTCGTTCGAGCAGGAGTTTTCGTAGTTTCTCTTGCTCATCGCGGACCCGTTGGCAGCGCCGGCTGACCTCCGGGTCGCACAAGACTTCTTCGAGGGAAGCGTCACGCAAAAGTTCGATGACACGCAGCCAATACGGCTCATCTCCTGCGTTTCGGCCATCGGTGGTCATGGAGACCAGGACGTAGCCCTGAGGACTGAGCACATCTTCCTGCTCGAGTTTGCCGGCGTCGATACGGTCGGCTTCGTGGAGCAGGTGTCTAATTCGCTCTGTATTCAGGAATCGCAGCATCTCCGCAGGTTGTAGGGGCGCAGCATGCTGCGCCCCTACGATATCGGTTTGGTCCTGCGTCATGCCTAATTCCGTATAGTACTCGTAGACGACGCGGGCGGCGCTCGGCGCCAGACGAAAACCACCTTTGCCGGGGATAATCGGCTTGGGAAAATCCGGTGTTGTATTGGTGATATGGTGATCGAACCACAGAGTACAGCTAGGGTGGTAGGGCAGGTTGGTGATAATGTCACCCTCGCGAATCTCGACCATGCCGTCCTGCATAAACTTTGGCTCGACGAATAGATAGGAATCGATGGGTTCAAACTTCGTGACCAGGGCGCCGCAGACCAGGCCGTCGAAATCCGCTCGTGTTACTAATCTCATACGCCAATGACCTCCTCACGGGGCATTATCGGAAGGTTGAATGCCGCAGCCACTCCTTCATGAGTGACTTTTCCGGCAAACGTGTTGAGGCCTTTAGCTAACGTTTGATTGCGCGCGAGCGCTTGGGGAAAGCCGCGGTTGGCGATCTCCAGGCCGTAGGAGAGCGTCGAGTTAGTCAGCGCGTAGGTTGAAGTGTGCGGTACGATGGCCGGCATATTAGTCACGCAATAGTGGACAACTTCTTCTTCGACGTAAATCGGCTGACGATGTGTCGTGGGCCGCGAGGTCTCGGCACAGCCGCCCTGATCGATGGCGATGTCGACAAGCGCGGCGCCGGGCTTCATACGCGCGACCAACGAGCGCGAAATGAGCTTGGGCGCCTTGGCGCCGGGAATCAGCACCGAGCCGATCACCAGATCGGCATCGACGACTTCTTCTTCGACGTTGGCGCGGTTGGACATCAACGTCGTGACGTGTCCGCCAAGTATGTCTCGGACATAGCGTAACTTTGCCGGGTTGACGTCGAGAATGCTGACGTAGGCGCCCATTCCCGTCGCCACCTGGCAGGCCGCCGTACCGGCGATGCCCGCGCCGAGGATCACGACTTTGCCCGGCCGTACCCCGGAAGCGCCGCCGAGGAGTATGCCTCGCCCGCCGTTTTCCGCCTGCAAACTCCAGGCGCCGACCTGAATCGAAAGTCGACCGGCGATCTCGCTCATCGGCGTCAACAACGGCAGTGAACCGTCTTCGAGTTGAATGGTTTCATAGGCAATGGCGGTTACTTTTCGATCGAGCAGCGCGCGTGTTACGGCTTCATCGGCGGCGAGATGAAGGTAGGTGAAGAGAATCAAGCCCGAGCGTAGCAGTGGAAATTCCGCAGACTGGGGTTCTTTGACCTTCATAATCAGATCGGACTGTTCCCAAACCTTTTTTGCCGATTCGACGAGGGTCGCGCCTGCGCGCTCGTAGGCGCGATCGCTAAGGACGCTGCCGATGCCGGCGCCTTTTTCCACCAGGACTTTGTGGTTCCGCGAGATGAAACCGGCCACACCAGTGGGTGTCACGGCAACCCGATTTTCTTCGGTTTTGATCTCTTTGGGGACACCGATGATCATTACATGGAAACTACTCGAAGGTATATGGAGAGTCAACGTGGAAGGAGGGGATTGGAACCGTTCAACCGTTCAAAGATTCAATCGTTCAACGACTGAAAAGCCTTGTGCTCGAAACGGCGCAATTCGGAAAGGCCGGTTAGCGCCCGGCTGTCCAGACCAGGATGGCCCAGCCGATAAGAAAGGCGACGCCGCCCAGTGGCGTGATCGCGCCGAGCCAGCGGACGCCCGTCAGGCTCAAAACGTAGAGACTGCCGGAGAAGACGATGATGCCGATGATGAAACACCAGCCCGCAGCGTTGACATTGCTTTCGGGCCAGTGCGATGAAGCCCACGCAACCGCGAAGAGTCCAAAGGCATGGTACATCTGATAACGCACGCCGGTTTCAAAAATTTCCAGCATGTCGGGAGTGAGACGGCTCTTCAGACCATGAGCGGCGAAAGCGCCGAGCGCGACCCCTAAAAAGGCGATGAGTGAACCGGCGGTAAAGAAAAAGCGTTCCATGGGTTCATGGTTTGATTGAAAGGTGATGCTATTCGTGAATAACCATCAAGACGAGTTAAGTTGAAGCGGACCCTCGGTTTAACGAAACAACCATCTCACCTTTCTGAATGACGATTTGGCGATAGTCGGTTCGTTTGCTCAAAGCGTCGATCAAATGGATCAGCGGCTGGCGCGCCGTCAGATACTCCTTGGGCGCGCCGGCTGCCCGCATCGTCTCGATCTCCTCCACACTGAGATTCCAGCGCAACAGCAACTCTTCGTCCGATACCCCTTCGGCGTTCATTTTCTTGCGCACCTCGGCGACCGTCGGTTCAGGCGGTTGCCATTGGGCCCATTCCTTGGCCCGCGGCCGATCGAGTATCTTTGCTTTAACGCTTGGGTCCAGCAACTCAGCGCCTTCACGGCCCCAATAGCCGAGCGCGTACTGAATGATCTGATCTGTGACTTCCTTGTAACGCTCGCCGACGATGACGTTGATGGCGGCCTGGCTACCGACAAATTGCGACAGCGGCGTGACCATGATCGGATAGCCCAGCTCGGCGCGTACCTGCATGGTTTCTTCCAATGCTTGGTCGATTCGATGCTCCAGGCCGACCTTGCGCAGCTGGTGGCGCAGGTTAGAAATCATCCCTCCCGGAACCTGATGCTGATACTGTGTGTAGTCATATTCCAGCGGCATGCCGATGGGAAAACCTTCGCGCTTGGCGATAAATGTGAAATGTTCAGAGACGGGTTTCAACACCTCTTCGTCGATGAGTGTCGGGTAACCGAGGGCGCGGAGATTTTTGGCGACATTAAAGAGCGACGGATTCGACGAGCCATCCGACAAAGGCGGCAGAGCTGTATTGACGATCTTAATACCGAGCTTGACCGCTTCCAGACAGCAAAGCGGACCCAGACCGGTCGTGCAATGGGTATGCAGCTCCACGGCAATGCCATTGGCATTTTCAAAAACGATGGGTACCAATGTCTTGACCCGGTCAGGCGTGAGCAAGCCGCCCGGATCTTTAAGACAGAGCCGGTTGACTGCGAGCGATGCGGCGTCGCGCGTTCTTTGCGCGAAATACTCGTCGGTGTGTTTAGGCGATACCGAATAGATCAGGTTGAGGACGGGATTGATGCCGACGTCTCGGGCGACTTCAGTTTTCCAGTGCCATCCTTCCAGTTCGTTCCATTCTTCCGAAATCCGCGCCTCGCGAATGCCATTGGCGGCCATCCGCTCCATGAACAGGCGATACATCGACTTCGGCGTGATGTCGAAAGCGCTGAACCGTCCGGCGTTCAGACGCAAAGGCGTGCGCGTGATGCGCTGGCTCATCAGCTTGACGCGCGCCCAGGGGTCTTCCTTGAGCTCGCGAACACATTTTTTCAGATGGGAACTGGAGATCAACTCGATGGCATCGAAGCCTGCCCGGTCCATGCGCTCCGCGACGGGCAACATCATGCCGGTGGTCATATTCTCGGCCCACAGGCTTTGATGGCCGTCGCGAATGGTCGTGTCGACGAATCTAATTCCGTCTCTGTTCACGTAAACCTCTAGAATTCCAGGCCGAAAAACTTCTTCGCGTTATCCAGCATGATTTTCTGGCGCACTTCCGGCTTCATGTTGACCTGCTGAAATTCCTCCAGCCAGCGTTCGACGCCGATGGCCGGCCAGTCTGAACCGAACATCGCCTTGTCCTGGAGCAATGTGTTGATATTGTGCAGCAGCTCAGCCGGGAAGTATTTGGGCGCCCAGCCGGAAAGGTCGATGAAGTAGTTGGCCTTGTGCCGTGCGATGGCCAAGCTTTCCGCCGTCCATGGCCAGGTCGGATGGGCGCTGATGATCTTCAATTCGGGAAAATCGGCGGCGACTTCGTCGAGATAAATCGGCTGGCTGTATTTGAGTTTGATGCCCATGCCGCCCGGCGTGCCGGCTCCGGCCGCCGCCATACCGCCGTGAAAGAGAATCGGCATATTCAGCTTGGCGCATTCCTCCCATAGAGGATAGAAGCGAACGTCGTTGGCGAAAAAGTGTTGCCGCGCCGGGTTGAGCTCGCCCATGCCGTGCAAGCCCAAATCCTTGCAACGACGGATTTCGTCCAAAGCGAGCTTGCCGGTCCAAGGATCGATGGCGCCGAAAGCCAGGAACACGTCGGGATGTTTTTTAACGGCGCCGGCAACGTGATCGTTAGGTACCGGAGCTAAACCGGTGACGGTTTCATCTCGCGTATTCATCAGAACGGCCATCATTTTACGGGCGCGGTATTGATCGGCCAGCTCATCAATGGAAACCGGCGGTCGTTCACGACCAAAATACTTCGCCATTTGGGCGGTCCGTGATCCTTTCGCCTTTTGCGTGGTTTCATCGGAAAGATGAATGTGAACGTCGATCGCGACAATGTCCCTAGCCATAAATTCGTATCCTCCTTGGTTTGCCTTTATTGCGGTGAAGAATTCAGTTCTCCATTCTTATTTCTTATTGCACTGCTAGGAATTTAGTTCAAGGTTCCAGGTTCAACGTTCAATGTTGAAGTCCGGAATCGGGGTCTCTGATTTTTTGAACGTTGAACCTTGAACTTTAAATTCTGCCGCCGCGCTTTTCCAGCGTGACCGAGAAGGCAGGGGTTTGCACGTGAATTTGCCGGCTATCGGTGCGTTTGGATAGCTCCTGAAGCAGATTTACTAGCGGCTGCTCGGAATTCAAATATTCCAGCGGGCGCGGATTGGCGCGCATGGCATCGATGTCTTCCTTGCCGACGATCCAGCGCAGTAGCAGTTCTTCGTCCGAGACGCCCGGCGCATTGAGTCTCTTGCGCATGTCGTCCGCACTGGGCTCGTCCGGCTGCCACGCAGCCCATTCCTTGGCGCGCGGGCGATCGAGAATCTTCTCTTTCACGTTGGGGTCCATGTCGCGGGCGCCCTCCGCGCCGGCATGACCGAGGGCAAACTTGATCACTTGGTCGGTGACTTCCTTGTAGCGCTCGCCGACGATGACGTTAATCGCCGCCTGGCTGCCGACGAACTGCGACAGCGGCGTCACCATGATCGGGTAGCCAAACTCCGCGCGCACTCGAATCGATTCTTCCAACGCTTCCGGGAATCGGTGTTCCAGGCCGACCTTGCGCAATTGATGACGCAGGTTAGAGAGCATGCCGCCGGGCACCTGATGCTGGTATTGGCTGTAGTCGTATTCGACGGGCGCGCCGATGGTGAAGCCTTCGCGCTTGGCGATGGCGGTGAAATGCTTGGATACCGGCTTTAAAACTTCTTCGTCAATGGCGGTTGCATAGCCCAAAGCCCGCGCGTTCTTGGCGACGTTGAAAAGCGAAGGATTGGAAGAGTCGTCGGCCAGCGGCGGCAGGGCCGTGTTAATCGAGCGAATGCCCAGCTTCATGCCTTCGATGCAGCATAGAGGGCCCAAGCCGGTGGTGCAGTGGGTATGCAGCTCGACCGGAATACCGTTGGCATTCTTAAAAATGATCGGCACGAGAGTTTGCATACGTTCGGGAGTCAGCAGTCCGCCCGGATCTTTGAGGCAAAGGCGGTACGGTTTGAGCGAAGCGGCTTGGCGGGTCCGTTCCGCGAAATATTCATCGCTATGCTTCGGTGATACGGAATAGATCAAATTCAGAATGGTCTTCATGCCGACCGCGTGGCATACACCCACTCTGAATTTCCAGC
>JBBDNJ010000350.1:0-9995 GCA_040877705.1 Binatia bacterium
CCACACACTCGCGCCGGATCGATCCGATCAGCCGTTCGGCAAAGCCATTCTGCCATGGCGAGGCTGGTGCCGTAGGCTTGTCGCGGATGCCCATGGCCCGCAATCGGCGTGTGACGATGACGTCGTAGATTCGATCCCGATCGCGAATGAGGTATTGCGGGGCATCATCCCAAGGAAATGCCTCGGTTATTTGAAGCGCCATCCACTCTGCCGTCGGGTTTGCTGTGACTTTGATCCAGACTAGGTTTCTGCGGTCTAGGCGAATGATGACGAGGACATAAAGCAGTTCAAAGCTGATGGTCGGGACGACGAACAAGTCCATGGCAGCAATGTCCGGCGCGTGATTACGCAGAAACGTGCGCCATCCCTGGCTTGGCGGCCCATGTCGCTTGACCATGTACTTGGCGACACTCGACTGCGCGACCTCAAACCCGAGTTTGAGCAGTTCGCCGTGGATGCGAGGCGCTCCCCAGAGCGGGTTCTCAATGCTCATTCGCCGGATCAATGCACGGAGATCCGATTCGATCTGCGGCCGCCCTCCCCGTGCGCGCGACTTCCAACGCCAGTAGCAGCGGAAGCCGGCCCGATGCCAACGTACGAGCGTCTCGGGACGGATGATCGTCAGGACCTGCAGGATCGGCGGAAACCATCGATAAAGCTGGATAAAGAACCAGCGATCGTTGTTCGTAAGCCGGGCCCGGCCGCGCACCTTACGCCGCAAAACGATCAACTGATGTCGGAGTGCCGCGTTCTCTGCTTCAAGCCGGACCTTCGACTTGAATGGCGAGGCCAAGACAGCCAGGACGAAGCAGAGCAGTGCAAACATGGTGCACTGACGTTAGGTGATTCCTTCAGCTAAACAAATCCGGATGAGGTTTTCGGTACGCACAACTCACCACAAGAGCCTAGGGCGTCTTGCCGCGTCGATTGGTCCAACACTGTGCGGGTTGTCTCGCCCCATGCCCTCGGTGATGAGCGCCTGGCGGCTACACCATCTTTTCAAACCAACCACAGCTGAGTGCCTAAGCTCCTCCGACGAAAGACTTAAAGTCATTGTAAATATTGTAAATAATGGTGCCCAGGGGCGGGATCGAACCACCGACACGCGGATTTTCAGTCCGAGCAGCCAGCTTATGGTGCCACCTTCGTCACCCGTTTATTTTTGCTGCCTACATGCAGCCTAGACGGTGATGTTAAGCGTCGGCTGACCCTAACCAATTAAGATGCCAGTGATATTTCAGGCGTCTCTTGGGGCAGCCCTCTCCCCACAGGAACAGATCGACACGACTAGCGCGGGCGGCCGGTTCTATCTGCATATCCTCGCGGCGCTTGCCGAGTTCGAGCGCGAGCTGATCGGCGAGCGCACGAAAGCCGGCATGGCCTCGGCCAGGCGGCGCGGCGTGCAAGTCGGCCGACCGCGCAAGCTGACGGCGCAGCAGATCGCGCATGCGCGGGAGCTGATCGCGTCGGGCGAGGAAACGCGGGCGAGCACCGCCGCGCTGTTCCAGGTCGATGTGGCGACGCTGCAGCGGGCGCTCAGGTGATGGGTTGTTTAGCAGAGAAGACCCGCAGGACTGAGCGCTGGCCCGCGTATTCTTCGCTGCTGTAATTGTCAGGCTTTGCGGGCCGCAAGCCTCTGATGGATCTGCTGTTGGATCATTCTGACTGTGGCTGCAAACTCCCTCGGAAGCCCTGGTGTCTCGTCAAGGAGGCAAGCGATTTCCTCCCAGAAAGCTGGCGTCCAGGTAAGGAGTCCGGGCCAGGTATGTGGATCACGCTTGGATGTGCGGTCAACTGCTCGAAGAGTAAGCAAGAAATATTCTCGTAAGTGAGACCGGGCATCCTGGCTCGTGCTTCTGGCAACGTACTCCAGGAAATCGGTCATTTCCGTGATCAGCTCCTTCCAGGTGCTGAGTGCGCGGTGAGGGTTTGCTGAGGCCTGGACAGGTTGGCGGAAACGAATGTCCTCACCCATGAAGTGAGGCTTTCCCATTCTTGTGTACGTCAGGCTCGTCGCCAACAACTCCATCGCCTCGTAGAGCCACAGAATTACCTCTCGTCCCCGCTCAATAGCGTCGCCACCAATCTCCACCGGCCAGAGTATTTCCCAAACATCCTCTACTTCGGTTGGCGCGCACACTTCCGCGAAGATATTTTGGTGAAGGGCTTCAAACTTAAGAGCAAGGTCAGATGAAAGGGACAGCCTCGGTCCTTTCAGCCTTTCCGCTAGGCGAACCGCTTCCACGATCGGGCGCCCCATGAGATTGCCAGGAAAGATGCGGTCGGCCCGGGGTTCTTTTGGCCACCGGAATTGTGATGATTCCTGTGCGAAGATCGGAGGCCGGAGTATCAAGCTGCCCTCGGCCAGCGCGCCGCGCAAGAGGATGCGCTTGCGGCCCATCTGACGCATGATGGATGAGGCCCCCCGCACGCTGGAGGGCAAATCCTCGTATGCAATGAAGATAGAGTCACTCAGGCCGCATCTAAAGATATGAGGATGATTGTCGAAAGTCTGCTTGTTGCCGAGCACAGACTCGGCGGCCTCAAGTACCTTTTCGCCAATCGCTGGGTCGGAGTCGGTTACGGCCCTGGAAAACCCCAGGATGTCCGCGTAGAAGACGAGCGTGTCAGTGGGTAGAACCTCTTTCCAGGCCATGAGCGCATCGTAAGCAAATAGCTCGTTTACCGCCAACGCTACGATGCGCAGGGCAGTGTCACCGGGTGACCGCGCGGACAGAGGCCCCGTTCGCTGACGCTTCCGACAAACCGCGTTGCGGTCCGACTATCCACGCGCTCGATATTTCCGCCACGCTACAGCCAGTCCGCCACGAGCAGCACAATGACGATCACCACGGCGATGAAGGCGAGTATTCCGAGCACGACCCCGCGCACCGTCGGCTCGGGGCCGCCATAGTCGGGTGACTGTTCGTAGCCGGAAGGCATTCGTGGAATCCTCTCGCCCATATTAGCCGGAAGGCGAGCCTAAAAGAGCGAAAGCTGTTTCCGCTCCGCCTCCCGCTCGATCCATTTCCGGTCGCGCGCCGAGTCGTCGAGCCATGCGCGCGCAAAGGCGACGGGGCCACCATCCGCCGCGATCAAATCGGGCCGCGTGAAATGCGAGCGGTATCCGGTTTCCGTCATCGGCAGCGGCGCGCCCTCCGGATCAATGGCGTCGATTTCGAGATGCGCGAGCGGATAGCCGTAGACTCCTTCATACGATTCCAGCCAGTTCGGGCAATAGCGTATCTCGATCCGGATTCCATTCCATACGAGCGTGTGCATTTCCACCGGGGCGGCTTCAATGATCTGTGTCATGTGCGCCCCCTATGCAGCGATGGAGGTGCATTCGCGCGCGGCGGCGGAATTGCGCCGCTGCAAATAGCGCGTCGCGCCTGACAGCCTGCGCCGCGCCAGCTCGCAATAACCGGCTTCAAGCTCGATGCCGAGATAATCGCGGCCGGCAAGCGCGGCGGCGACGAGCGTGCTGCCGGAGCCTGCGAATGGATCAAGCACAAGATCGCCGGGCTGCGAAAATGACTCGATCAGCGGTTTTAGGATGCTGACGGCGTTTTCGGTCGGGTGCGAGCGGTTGCCGGTGTATTCCCACGGCTGCACATCGCCAAGCGGCTCGGTCGGTTTGCAGGGTCGGCCCTTGGCGAGCAAATAGGCTTGTTCGTGGCAGGATTTCAGAAAGCCGGTGCGCGAGGCGTAATCTTTTTGCCAGACAAGATGACCGACGGGCTTAAAGCCGGCGTCCTTCCACGCGCTAAAAAAGGTGTCGATTCGATTCCAGCCGTAGAAGCAGATGCAAAAGCTGTCCGGCTTCAAGACCCGGTAGAGCTGCGGGAAAGAGGCGAGGACGGTTTCGGGCGAGTCGTCATTCTTGATGGTTCGGCCTGACCTGTCGCGATAGCTGACCAGATAAGGCGGATCGGTCACGACAAGATCGACGCTGTGACGCGGAATGGACTCAAGGGCTGCGTTGCAGTCTCCCTCGATAATTTGATTGCGGCTGTGCATGTGTAGTTCTCCTTCTTTTTGTTGTTGGTCTGCGGGTTGCGCATGCAACCGACTAGCCGAGCGGCAATGAGCGGGGGTGCCGCCGTCACAGGCCGCCGCAGAGGCCGAGGGGGGATCACCCGTCTTGCAGTCGCGCCGAAGCAGAAGGCGCAGGCCGGCGAAAGACGGGGAAACGGCTCGCGGCGCTTGCCTCGGCCTTGACGGCGCGGGGGCCGCAGGCCCCGAGAAGAAAAACAGGAAAGTCAGCCGAAGGCTGTTATTGGAGAATGCGCGCGGGATCGTCACCCGCAGGGACGAGACGCCCCTTCCCGCCTGCGGGATCTGCGGCGGCTCGGGGCGCGCAACGGCTAGAGCCCGGTCCCGCAAGTGCGGAACGCGCCGAATGTTCTGTTAAATCAATAGAGATTTAAAGCTGCACCGCTGCGGTGTAAGATGGTGCGAAAGTGATTCGAGGTAGGCAATGGCCAATGTAGCGTCAGCGCACGATCAAGACAGATCAAATCACCGGCTTTCGGTAACCCTTTCGGCCAAGCACTATGCTCAGCTCACGAAGATGGCGAGCAACAACAGGGTGTCTCTCGCTTGGGTAGTTCGCGAGGCGATAGAGCGGCTCCTGCGGGATGAGCGTCCGCTTATTCGTGCGAGGCAGCGGAAATGAGCGACGCCACGAATGGCTCTTTGACAGATGAGCCACGCGAACGAGAAGGTCGCAAGCGCACGCATAGCGGACGATTCACAGAACTCGATGCCGACAAACTAAGGGGTGGTTATTACACCTCGCTTGAACTTGCAAAATGGCTGTGCGCCTGGGCAATCCGTTCCGGGGACGATGTAGTGCTTGAGCCGAGCTGCGGGGATGGCGCATTTCTGGAGGCGGCGGTCAGCCGATTTGCGGAACTGGGCGCAAGCGGTCCTGCAACAGCAAATCAGCTTTTCGGCGTCGA
This sequence comes from Binatia bacterium, assembly GCA_040877705.1. Lineage (GTDB taxonomy): Bacteria > Desulfobacterota > Binatia > UBA9968 > UBA9968 > WHTF01. The sequence goes on from JBBDNJ010000350.1 coordinate 4,965, forward strand.
GGTTCTTGCCGGTGAGGCCGACAAGGCGCGTGCGCGCCTGCGGCGTCAGATCGGAATGCGGGCTGCCGATGTCGTAACGACGGGGGACTTTTTCGCATGGTGGGGCCGTCCGGACCGGCCGGTTTTTGAAGCGGTTGTCGGAAATCCGCCTTTCATTCGATACCAGAGCTTTCCTGAGCCCTATCGCAGCCGGGCTATGGAGATCATGAATTATCTCGGGCTCTCCCCAAACCGGCTGACCAATATGTGGGTGCCGTTCGTCGTCGCCTCGGCGGCTTGTCTCCGGCCCGGCGGTCGTCTCGCACTGGTTCTGCCGGCAGAGCTGCTTCAGGTTACCTATGCATCGCAGTTGCGCTCATTTCTGACGGATCGGTTTGGACGTATTGACCTGATCGCCTGCAATGAGCTGTTTTTCGAGAACGCCCAACAGGAAGTGATCCTGCTGCTCGCCGATGAAGCGCACGACGTTCCTTCCGAAAACAATCGATGCCGCGTGACGCTGACGGAAGCTGAGACGGTGGCGGACATTGTTCGTCGTACCGCGCGTGGAATTCTGAAAAAGGCGTCACCGAAAACGATCCGGCATGACAGCGAAAAGTGGCTCAAGTATTTCCTGAGCGCTACGGAAATCACATTCATGCGTGAGCTGCGCGAGTCGGGAGTTGTCACAACGCTGGACTCGTTTGCATCCGTCGATGTTGGCGTGGTGACCGGGAAGAACGAATTTTTCGTACTGAGTCAAAGCGAAATCAAAGCCCGGGGGCTCTCTTCTCATACGATTCCGCTAGTGTCGCGTTCGGCACATCTTGCGGGCGCGCGGATCGACCGGAGAGAGTGGAGCCGCCTCGCCGCCGGAGACAATCGCGTGCACCTGCTGCATCTTGCGCCTATCAACGGCGCAAAGCTGGAAGGTACGTTGCGAAACTATGTTCGGATTGGCGAAGAGCTGAGCGTGGACAAAGGCTATAAATGCTCGGTCCGCGAACCGTGGTACGCGGTGCCGTCCGTCTGGATTCCCGACGCGTTTTTCTTCAGGCAGATTTACGATTTCCCGCGGGCGGTACTGAATAAGGCCGGCGCAACTTCAACTGATACGATTCATAGGATGAGGTGCAAGGCAAAGCCTCAGAGCGTGGTGGCAAACGTCTACACGCATTTGACCGCCGCATCGGCTGAGATTGAGGGGCGCAGCTACGGCGGCGGAGTCCTTGAGCTTGAGCCCACAGAGGCGGAACGACTTCTAATGCCGGCCAAGCTTGGACCGGCATTGCCCCTTGACGAATGCGACAAGCTTGTGCGCGCCGGTCGTCTGGAGGACGCGCTGCTGGAAAACGACAAGCTTGTCCTCGTCGAGCATATGGGACTCTTCAGGCGCGACTGTAAAATGCTGCGGAGCATCTGGGAAAGGATGCGCAATCGCCGCCTTGCTCGCCGGCGGTCGGGGCAGTCGCGTGCATGACCAACGGGGACGCACGTGAGGCCGCCCGCGCCCGTGTGACCGATCTGGTCCGCGCATTCCGGCGCAATGAAGCGGAATATCTCCGTGCAACCTATAACGAAACGCAGACACGGACCGAATTCATCACGCCGCTGCTCGAAGCGTTCGGCTGGGATGTCCATAACGCAAGGGGCCTTCCCCTCGCCTTGCGTGAGGTGATCGAGGAGGCAACCGTCGAGGTCGGCGAAGAACGGCTTTCGAAAAGACCGGATTATGAATTGCGCCTGGCGCGGCAGCGCAAGCTGTTCGTTGAGGCAAAGAAGCCTAGCGTTCGCATTGATCGCGATAGGTTGCCGGCGTTCCAGACGCGCCGATATGGATTTTCCGCAAGCCTGCCCATTTCAATCGTCACCAATTTCCATCAGCTCGCGGTTTACGATTGTCGCCCTGCCCCGGCTGATACCGATGACGCGCATTTCGCGCGGCTTTTGCTCGTCGGCTATGAAGAATTCGAGACGCGTTTCGATGAGCTCTGGCCTCTGCTTTCTCGGGAGGCTGTCTATTCGGGCGAATTCGACCGTCGTTTTGAAGTCGGCACGACGCGGCACGGCGCCGAACAATTCGACGACTATTTCTTGCGACAGGTACGAGATTGGCGTGAGCGGCTGGCGGTTGACATCCACGCCAATACCCCCGGACTTTCGGCGGAAGAGCTGACCTACGCGGTGCAGCTGTTCCTTTCGCGGCTCATTTTCCTTCGCATCTGCGAGGATCGGGAAATCGAGAACTACGAAACCCTCAAGAATCTCGATGCCGAAGGAACCTTTGACGCCTTGATGGAGACTCTGCGGCGCGCCGACGAATTTTACGATTCCGGACTATTCCGGCTTCTGGACGACGAAGCTCTTGGTATTCGAATTGGCGATGCGACGCTGCGAGGGCTTATCAGCGAGCTTTACTATCCGCACAGCCCTTACACTTTCGCCGTCGTCGAAGCTGAGGTGTTGGGCGAAATCTATGAGCAGTTTTTGGCCGACGTAATTTCCGTCACCGATGATCGCGTTGAGATTGTCACGAAGCCAGAGGTGCGCGAGAGCGGCGGGATTGTTCCGACGCCGGCGTTTATCGCAAACGCGATCGTGGCCCGCGCGGTCGGACCTGCCATCGCAGGGAAAAATCCGGAGCAATTGGAATCATTCACGATCGCCGACATCTGCTGCGGTTCCGGCACGTTTCTGCTCGCCTCCTTCGAATTACTAATGGATCACTATCTGAGCTGGTACCTGGTCAATGACCGGGCGGCACATTTAGGGCGCCGGATTTACGAGACGGTCGGCAATCAATTTCGACTAACTTTCGAGGAAAAGCGGCGCATTCTTCTCGCGCATACTCGGGGCGTTGACATTGATCCGAATGCTGTGGAGGTCGCGCAATTCAGCCTGCTCGTAAAACTCATAGAGAACGAAAGTGTAGTGGCTTTGCGCGAATTTGTGACAAGCCATCGGCAGGCTGCACTGCCTGCGCTCGATGACACAATAAGGTGCGGCAACAGTCTTGTTAGCAGGGCCGAATGGCAGGCCGTTTGCGGGGGCCTGCCGGAAGAGCTTGGCAAGAAGGTGAGCCCCTTCAACTGGGCTGATGAATTTCCGAACGAAATGGGGGGTGGCGGCTTCAACGTGATTGTGGGCAATCCTCCGTACATTCGTATTCAAAACATGGTGGCCTACTCGCCCGAGGAGGTCGCGTACTATCAGGATGATGGCTCTCCCTTCACGACAGCCCGGCAGGACAATTTTGATAAATACGCGCTCTTCATCGAGCGCGCCCTGACATTGGTCCAAGCTGACGGTCGGATTGGTTACATCGTTCCGCATAAATTCATGACCATTCAAGCCGGGCGCGCGCTGCGCGCTCTGCTTTCGGCTGGGCGGTTCGTTGAAGAGATCGTGCATTTCGGCGTGCAACAGGTCTTTGGACCGGGCACGTCCAATTACACTTGCATTCTGATCCTGAATCGGCGCGGGTGCGATGCTTTGCGCTTTGAGAAGGCCGGACCGCTGGAGAAGTGGCGGTACGGCGCGGCTGGTGCCATCACGGAGATACCGGCGGCGGAATTAACCGAAGACGCTTGGGAATTTGCAGACGAAGCGACGCGCACGCTGTTCGCGCGCGTGCGGGCAGACTTCCCGGATCGGCTTTCCTCGGTTGCGGAAATTCTGGTTGGCGTTCAGACGAGCGCTGATGAAATCTACGTAGTGCATCCCGTGGGGGAAGACGCGCAAAGCGTTACGCGTCGTTGGAATGGACGGGACTGGAGAGTCGAGCGTGAAATTCTGCGGCCGTTTCTGCACGATGTGCAGCTGTTTCCGTATGTGCGACCGCAGGCAAACACTTGGGTTATCTTTCCTTACGAGGTGGTCGCGAACGCGCGGGGACGTATCCGCGCGCGCTTGTTCCAGCCCGACGAGATGGCGCGCCGTTTTCCCGGCTGCTGGGCGTACCTCACCGCAAGGCGTGAGGAACTGGAGGCGCGCAACATTTCAGGCGGCCCGGCGGATGAGCGGCAGTGGTACCAATACGGACGCTCACAAAGCCTGATAAAATTTGACACGTCGAAAATCATCTTGCCTGTGCTTTCGGTCGAACCGCGCTATGCCTATGACGAAGCGAACACGGTTATCGCCGGCGGCGGGAACGGTCCCTATTACATGATCCGCCCCAAAGAAGGTGCGGCTGCTTCAAATCACTATCTTCTTGCAGTCCTCAATCACCCGCTAAGCGAGGCGCTGATCCGAACGCGAACCAGCACGTTCCGGGGCGGTTACTATTCGCATGGCAAGCTGTATATCGAAAATCTTCCGGTGCCGATCCCTGAAGAAGCCGAACGAAGGGAAATCGAACGTCGGGTCGTCGCGCTGATCGATACGCATGATGCGCTTGGCGCCCCACGCACCCCGCGCGAGCGCACACGCCTTGAGCGCGTTGCGGCAAATTTGCGGAGTGAGATTCAAGACCGGGTGACCGCCGTTTTCGGCCTATCTCCCGAGGATATGGAGATCGTGCGGGCGGTGCCTGTGCCGGAATGACGGCGGTAGGACGCGGCTTGGACAGCCTACGGCAGTGGTGTTGCGAAATTTCATTGAAGCAAGGGGATGGCGTCCTGCCGCGCCTTGAGGTCCGTCAGCCAGGCGCGGAGCGCGTCGATCTCCTCCTGAATCTTGTCAGGGGCGGGCAGCGGTTTATTGAGGGCGTCGGGAAGGCTGTGCAGAAGCGAAGCTGCCCCCTCGTTACTGTTATTTTGCTGCCTACATGCAGCCTAGACGGTGATGTTAAAAAGATCGGCTGACCCTAACAAGTTACGATATAAATGATATTTCAGGTATCTCTTGGGTAGCCCTCTCCCACAAGGGGAGAGGGGGAACAATGGTCAGCAGCAAAGTAGAAAACGAGGAGAGAAAGTGAGTGCCGATGATTGAGACGAACGGCACGGAGGAAGCGTGCGACATGGCGGATCTGCGCTGGGCGAACGACTTCCTTTGCCTGTGGCGGGTGTGCGGCGGCGCAAGCTGCCGCCGCGCGCGGTCCGGCCGCGG
>JBBDNJ010000351.1:0-9979 GCA_040877705.1 Binatia bacterium
CCTAAAGCCGGACGTAAAACGATTTCTTCGTATAACACGCGGCGGCAAAGCAGGTCCAGTTGCGAGCGAATCGACTTAAGCAGCACTCCTCGAGCCGGCGCCGCCAACTTTGCCTTCGCTGTTTATTGATTCCGTCGCGCCCGTGGCATCAGCAGGTAGATAGCGACCATCGCCATGGTGCCCACCAAACTCGTCGACCTCGGCGCCCAGCGCGCCGATCGCATATCCATTCAAGCCTGCGGCAACGACTTTTCCCAAAGTCTCGATCTGGTTTATGACCACGACAGCCGACAGCGCCGCGCTATACCGTCCGGATTACCCATGCTTTAACTATTCGTAAGTTGGTGTCGGACAAGAAACTCATCGCTCTTCTCCTTCAACAATTTGCTTACGTAACGTACCGGTCCCCCTACAAAACTTGTACTTCTATACTTATCTTTAACCTGTGACGGCTTCCGCGTTGAATGGCGCGAGTAAGCTAGCGTCCGTTTTCGTGCGCGGGGTTAGATGGCTTATCGATGCACATCTTTCCGATGTCCGATCTTGAAGATCGTCACCTCGTGATGTTCGTCATCAATAAGATAGATGATCCGGTAACTTCCCTGTCTTATCCGGTAACGGTCGGCGTATCCGGCGAGCTTTTCAGAGCCTTGAGGCCGGGGATCCGCGGCAAGAGTGTGAATTCGCTGAACGATACGCCGGCGATGGCCCCTGATACCTACTGCGTCGAGGTCTTTCGCAGCCGAGCTTTTGATCAACAGCCTATATTCGGTCACGCCGCTTCAGGCCTTGGACGAACGTATCGAAGGAAAGGCTCTTTTCGTTCTTCCTATCGGCGAATGCCGCAAGATCGTCCGCGTCCTCGGCCAAAGCGGCTTTTACCGCATCGTTGACCATATCGGAGATGGAACGATCCGATGCCGCTGCCTTCAAACGAAGGGCGCGGTGGACGTCCGGCTCGAAATAAACGGTAGCGCGTTTTTGAGTATCCATAAGTGAAATATGACGTTATAACGTCCAAACGTCAAGATGCCAGTTCCACTCCTTCTGGTAAACTGTGTGGGCGTCGTTGGATCAAGGAGCCGGTCTTCATCCCGCTCACGCACTCGTCGAGCTGCAGCCGCCCAGCCGGCGCGGGGTCAGCTCCCTCTGCGAATTACAATGCGGCCTGGCTCCGCGTCTAGTTCGACTTCGTCCGTGAGCTGGGCTTGCTCGAGCAGTACCTTCGGCAGGCGTATGCCTCGTGAATTGCCAATCTGAACAATCCTACTTTTCATTCGAACCTCTGAAGCCGGATGTTATCCGATCATCCGCGCGGGTCCGTGCAAAGCAGCTTATGCGACGGACCTGACGGCGATGAGATCGCTGTCTTGCACCGGCCGCACGTCGTTGACGTTGAGGGTGACAAGTGCCTGAGTTTTGCCGGATGCGGTCACGAACTCAACTTCCAAGCCATTGGGCTCATACACCTGTACGACAGCTCCCAAGTCTCCGTTTTGAAGACCATCCCCCGGTAGGTCTCGGTCAAGCACCACGGTATCGAGAAATTTATACATCATGTCATTTCCCCCGGAAATGCAGGCACAAACTGTGGGACATCGAGCCGATAGTTAGCGATGGATGGATCGGTCGCGCCAATAGCCCGGCCGACGGTGATGGTGAGCGACGGCAACGAGGTAGATGTAATCCTCCCAAACACGATAGATGATGTTGTAGGGAAAACCCGGAACGATCCGCTTGCGGAATTCGCTGGCGAGAGGGGCGCCTACCTCCGGGTGGATAGAAATCCGTTCAGTTGTCTGCCCAACGGCTGACAAGAATCGGAACCCGAGCCCGTCAAGTCGGGCTTCATAGAACTCGACTGATTCGCGCATCTCCGCTCGAGCTTCCGGGTGGAAGATCGCATCCTTCACGATCGCTTGGTCCGCAACTCAGCGAAGACCTCCCGAGCGGGTATCCCTTGTACGACGCCGTCACGTAGTTCTTGGAAGCGGCGCTCCGCCTCGGCAATCCAGAGTTTTTCGATCTCCTCTGGCGACTCCGCGGTTCCCTCCAGGCTCGACAGCAGGCGCACCGCAAGCCGCGCGCGGTCCTCGGCCGGCAATCGCAAAGCGTCCTTTTCTATCTCAGGTAAAGAATGCGCCATATCATGCTCCTCGTCATCATTTAGAATAGCACGGGATTTCAGCTCTCGCTAACTAAGATTATTTCGTTTCGCCGCCGCGTCTTTCTCAACCCGATGGTTATGCTGTATGCTTGCGGGGTCGCTGTCGCGATGCCGTACGCGTCAGGCGAGCGATCGTGCGCAAGGCCTCGTTCACTGCACGAGCGTCAGGGAAGATTTCTGCCACGTCCGGGTCGAGGAGAACGAGGTTCGTGCCTTCCGCGTACCGTGCCGCGGGAAATTTTTCATATCGGCTTCTCCTGGTTGGTCGATTTAGTGACCGCACGGCTCGCGCAACGAGATCACTTTAGAATTTGTTTTAGTTTGTCCACAATCGGTTTCTCCAGCGCATAAGTACGAGCAACGACCTTTCTCCAATTTTCCGTAGAGTTTCGCGAATTATTAGCAAAAATACCTTGCGATGCAACTTGCATCGCGGGTGCGGTGTGGACATTATCTGATTTTAAAGAAGGGGGCCATCACATGCAGTATCGCTATCTCGGCAAGCAGCGTCTGAAAGTATCGGCTATCGGTTACGGCTGCCCGACGTTCCAAGGCACGCTCAGTGACGCCGATGAGAGACGGGACATCGGAGTCATCCACCGCGCCATCGATCTAGGCGTAAACTTTATCGACACTGCGGATCACAACAACGGCAACAACGAGGAGCTCTTAGCCAAGGCCCTGAGGGGCCAACGGGATGCGGTGGTGCTGACATCGAAGTTCGGCAATCTGCGCGGCCAGCCGTGGGCCAAGGGTCGAGACGTCGATGCGCGTCCCCAATATGTGCCCGTCGCCTGCGAAGCATCGTTGCGCCGTCTGCAGACCGACACCATCGATTTGTATTATTTGCATCGGGTCGATCCGCAAGTTCCCATCGAAGACACTATCGGCGCTATAGCGCGACTGATCGAGCAGGGAAAGATTCGCCACATCGGCCTAAGCGAAGCCGGGCCGCAGACCATTCGCCGCGCTCATGCCGTTTATCCGATTACTTCGGTGCAAAGCGAGTATTCTTTATGGACGCGCGACTACGAGGCCGATACCATTCCGGCGGTTCGAGAGCTGGGCATCGGTTTCGTTTCCTACTATGCTCTTGGCCGCGGCTTCTTCGCAGGCGCGGTGAAGAGTCTGTCCGACCTCGACGCAAGAGATGGACGGCGCAAAGCGCCCCGTTTCTACGCAGAGAATTTTCAACACAACGCCCGCTTGCTCGGCGCATTACAAGATATTGCCGACGCTAAGAAATGCACTTTGGCGCAACTGTCGCTCGCATGGATCCTGCACCAGGGCGATAACTTTGTACCGATTCCCGGAACACACCAGATCGCCCATTTGGAAGATAATGTCGGCGCCGCCGAAATTATTCTGACACCCAAAGAGCTTGCCGAAATCGACAAGCTGTTTCCGCGAACCGGCGCGGTTGCCGGCGCGCGTCATGATTATGACCGCTCCAAAGAACTGAACATCTGAAAGGCTCCCAAGAGGTTCAAAACGTTCAAGCAGTTCAAATCGTTCAAACCGTTGGTCTCAGAAAAGTTTCTCTAAAGTTCCGTCGCGTGCACCTGAATCCTATCGGCGTGGCGGAGAGTAAAGGGGTGGGGATTGAACGGCGAACGCTTGACCCATGCAAAAAAACGAAGAATGACTACCGTATCGCCGCGGCGTGAAGTCTGCTGCGTTTTCGATGAAAACGACTTGAACGGTTTGAACGTCTTGAACTGCTTGAACTATCCTTTCGGTTCTTGGACCGATTCCGGTGCAGCCATGACTTTGCCGCACGTCTTGCATGTTCTGGATTCGTCATTTCCGAAGAATCGCGCGTAAGCTTTGGACACTGGGTCGCCGGCATAGTCCTCAACGATAAACCTTTCTTCGTGCAGCAAGCCGTCGCATTGGGCACAATACCAGTGGAAGCGGTCGATTTCGCCGGCGCGTCTCTTCCGTTCCGAGATGAGGGCGAAGGCATCGGGAGGAAAGCGCGGAGAATGGGGCGTGCCGGCGGGCGTGTAGATGATCGACCCTTCGGGGATCAGCGCGATCTCTTCTTTACCCGCTGCAGTGCGATAGTGCAGGCGCATTTCACCCTTGATCATGTACATCGTTTCGTCGCTGGGATTGATGTGAAACTCGCTGCGGTATTCCCGGCCGCGGGCGATGAAGACCAACGTGTCCGGCTGCTGCCATAAAACACGAACGCGCCGGCCGGTCTCCGCGAGTTCGCGAGCGGTGTCGAGTAAGCTGACTATGGGCATTTGCAGCATGCAACTCTCCTTCCGTCGATTAATGCGCCCTTCATCATAGGACGTAAACGTATGAATTTCACCCGCTAAAAACAAGCTGAACGTCTTGAACCGCTTGAACGTTTTGAACCATTCATCTGGGCGTGCCGGAGATCAGCGTAACTCCGATGCCGCCAAACCAACAGAACCAACTCTTTGCATTGAGCGAGTGATGGCGTAAGACTGTTTAAAGTTTTAATCCGAACGAGCAACCGTGCAAAGCCTTTGGAATTTTAGAACCCTCCGCTCCCTCAGACATCGAAACTTCCGTCTTCTTTTGGAAGGCGCTTTGATATCGAGCTCCGGGGACTTCATGCAAAACGTCGCCCAGAGCTGGCTGGTCTGGGAGCTGACACGCTCGCCTGTCGCTCTCGGTCTGATTGCGTTTTTCGATACGCTTCCGAGGCTCCTGGTCGGCGCCGTCGGCGGAGTTATCGCCGACCGCTTTGACCGGCGACGTGTGCTGTTCATCACGCAGGCTTTGGCGATGAGCCAGGCAATTATCTATTGGCTGGCGGTGGAATTTGAATTCATTCAGTTCTGGCACATCGCCGTGCTGGCCTTCTTTCTGGGCGTGGTCCATACCATCAATCAAACGGCGCGCCAGTCGCTGGTCAACAGTCTGGTGCCGAAAGATGAACTGTTGAACGCGATTGGCCTGCAATCCTCGGTGTTCAATTTTTCCAAGATTCTCGGGCCGTCCGCGGGAGGCGTGATCATCGCATTCATCGGCGTCGCCGGTTGTTTTCTCATCAATGCGCTGAGCTTCATCGCGCTGCTCTTTAATCTCTATCTTATGGAATTGCCGCCGTGGGAAAAACGTCGCGATACCCAGAGTCTGTGGGAAGATATCAAAGAAGGATTCAGTTACGTGCGGAACAATCGCCGGATACTCTACATTGTCGGAATTTCCTACGTGGTGGCCGTGTTCGGCGCGCCGTACAACCGATTTCTGCCGATGTTTGCGACCAATATCCTACAGGTGGGACCGACCGGGTTCGGTCTTCTGATGGCGGCGCCCGGACTGGGCGCGACGGTGGCGGCTTTGACTCTCGCTACGGTGAAACGACTTCGGGTCGGAGTGCATGCGATTTGCTACTGTGTGTTGGGATTCGCGTTTTCCCTCACTCTTTTCGCCTTTTCTCATTCTTTCGTTTGGTCCCTTATTTTTCTCGCCATGGTGGGTTTTTCTCAAATTGCCGAGCGCGCGCTGTCCAACACGGCTATCCAAATCGCAACCCCAACGAATCTGCTGGGGCGAGTTTTAAGCTTGTTTTTTATGGACCGGGGCCTATGGTCTCTTGGCAGCATACTGATCGGTACGGCGGCCGCGGCGATCGGCATCGACTGGAGCTTTGGCGTGTGCGGCGCGGTCTGCGCGATCGCCGCTGCCGGGTTGCTGTACGTTACCCGCAGAGGGCCGCTTTCTCCCGCCACTGGCGCGGTTACTCCCGGCGCTGGAATTTGATCGTCCTATCGACTGATTGGCGGGCGGGGCAATGAATAACAGACAAATCATTAACCGTGCCTAAGAGTGCTCCCTCTCCCGCGATTGGGAGAGGTAGTGAAGGTGCTCGATAATTTACGCGATGATGGGTTCGCGCATTGGGATATGGCTGGGAATTTTCGGCACGCGCGTGCGCGGCTGGCCGTTCACACCTGTGTTACCCGCTCCCAGGAGAAGCATTCTGCCGGTGCCGGAATTGCAAAGTTGGTAGGACTCGCCGGATTTGAGCAGCACCGTGTCGAATTGTTTCAGGACAAATTCTTTATGCGGCGTGCGCACCGTACACTCGCCTTCGAGGACCATGAAGATATGATCGTCGTTCTCGTGATAATGCATGTCGTCCTGAACCTTCGGTTCGCAGTTGATCACCCAGAAGTAAGCGAGATCGGTTCTCCACAAGCTCAGGTGATTGACGTCCGGATTGGCATCGGCTTCTTTGACGGGATTCTTCATCTCGACCATAACGTGTCTCCTCTTTTTTGGGGTTCAAGCCGTTCAAATTGTTCAAGCCGTTGGCAATGCTTATGCTCGCGGCGGTTCTTCCTGAGATGGCCGGGCCGCTCGATTTGTGGGTAACAATCCTAGAGAGGAGGTGAACGTCTTTTGTGTCATTACGATCTTAATCAACAGTGTTTTCACCTTAAACGAAGAAATTTATTCGAATCCATACAATGCCGCGGGATTGTCGACGAGGATCTTTTTTCTTATTTCTGGGTCTGGCGCAAATTCAGCCAACAAGTCCACCAGGTCGCCGTCGTTGGGCGTGTGACCGGGGGCGAAGTTGTTGGAATGGGGCCAGTCGGTGCCCCAGATGACACGATCCGGCGCCGCCGCGATGACAGCGCGGGCGTAGGGGATCACTTCGACGAACGGCAGTCCGAAATAATCATGCACCTGGGTATTGCAGATTTTGTCGGCGCCGCTGACCTTTACCCAGACGTGTTGATGTCGCAGGAGGTCGAGCAGTAATTGAAATGCCGGCTGGTTCAAACCCTGCGCCGGTTTGACCCGCGCGATATGATCGATCACCACGGCTATAGGCAGGGCGCGAATGCGCTTTTCCTGCTCCAGCAAACTCTTGGTATCGATATGGAGATCCACCGACCAGCCCAACTCGGCGACCTGCGCGACGCAGCGATCGAAGACGTCGAGTTTGACATTGCCGCGCGGCCGGTCGAGTAGATTGAAGCGAACGCCGCGTATGCCGCCGTCGTGCAGCCGTTGCAGCTCGCTTTTGGCGGTATGGTCGTCGATGCGGCCGACGCCGCGAAAACGCCCGCCTGAATGAGTGATCGCATCGAGTGTCGCTGAATTGTCGAGCCCGTGCACGCTGGGCTGAACGACCACGGCTCGCTCGATGCCAATCACCTCAAGCATTTTGAGGTAATGCTCCAACGGCGCCGCCGGCGGTGTGTACTCATGGGTCGACACAAACGGGAATTGTTCGGGCGGGCCGAAAACGTGGAAGTGCGTATCGCAAGCCTTGGCCGGCGGAGTGAAGCGTGGTTTTTTGGTATTCGGATCAGGCGGATAACAGTAGGGCATCGGTATGTTTCTCCTGGCCCCCCCACTCTTAGCGCGATCCTATGGCGGGTGTCTACTTGCAATAGATCTGAACAAAATCCGCTTGACCCAGAAGGGCCTGGGGATTAAAAATTAGCCACCTGCGTCAATTGACGCTGGCGGACAAACGAACCGGAGGACAAACGACAATGAACCGATTTTTGATCCAATCGCATGGTCGGCTCCAGGAATGGGTTGCGGAGGAAAAGGGATATTTCAATGACGAAGGATTGAATTACGAATTCGTCGTAAAACCGATCATAACTTGGTCCGCCGGCGTGCAGACCGTGGAGTCGGCACCGGCGGGAATCGAGCGTGGCGCGTTCGAGTCCATCGAGGAAGGCCGTGGCTGCAACCTGAGCGCGGCCTGCCACTGGACGGTCAATATGGCAGCCTCGGCCGGCCACGGCAAAATGTGGGGCCAGGCGTATTCCATCGCTCCCTCCGGTATTTTTGTCCCGCCCGAATCGCCGCTACGCAAGCCTGAGGATTTGGCCCATGTCCCGGTGACCGTCGGCTATCATTCGGGCAGCCATTATTCGACCCTTCAGGGACTCGAAAAATTTCTTATGCGCGACGAAATCAAACTCCACTTTGCCGGCTTGCTTCTCGATCGATTGGCATTGCTTCTAGAACGCCAAGTGCCGGCGGCGAGCCTCTTTGGCGCGCCTTTTTACGTCGTGGAACAGCTCGGCTTCCGCAAAATTGTCGACACCACTTTCATGATCGGCCATTTGGTTACCGATGGCGCCGATCTGCAGGACGTGGAGCGGTACTTCAAAGCGTTGCGGCGCGCGCAGCATGATATCGATATGGAGCCGGAGCTCTATAAACATTATTTTCTGCGAGAACTTCCGGAGAGATATCACGCGCTGGTGGATGTCCGTATGTTTGGCCCCGGCGAGCGCCTCGTATTCGAGCCTTATCCGCGAGAAGCGTTCGAGCGCACACGCGGGTGGATCGAATCGTGGAATCTTTTTTCGCCGGAACAGACAGGCACAGACGGTTACGACGGCGCGGTTATTTAGCGTTAGATCGCGCGTAACGGTTTATGGAGAGGATGCCGGACAAAGCTTTCCCGCCGCGAACTCGCCAACGTCGCTGGTTCACGCGTGTAGGCAACCCACTGACGGCATCCTGTTCCTGCATGTGCGGGTTCCCTAAGTCGTGCGCGATGGAATAGAGTTTTCTTCCAACCCCGGTTTACAATTGCATTTGTTTCAGCATTGCCTGGGCCAGCGGGCTGTTGGCGTCGGCCAGGTGCTCCGACATGGTGTAATGATTGGCGCCGGGAACGATGAGATATTCGCAAGGCACACCGTGGTCTCCGCAGAGCTTGAAAAAATCTTCCGACATTTGCTGCCAGCCTTTGGGTTCGGCGCCGCCGACGGCGATCACGACGGGGCAGATCGGCAGCGGGGGATGAAGGAACGGGCTGTTTTCCTTTGCCAATTCCGGCGTGAGCCTGACTTGTTGTTGAACGCTGATGCGCATGACCATATCGAGATCGTAAACGCCGGAAGTGGCGACAGCGCCTGTGATGCAATCTCTCGGCAGGCCTTCTTGTTTCCAATCGTGCGCCAATGCCATGGCCGTCAATTGCCCGCCGGCCGAATGGCCGGAGATGTAGAGCTTCGATGGGTCGCCGCCATAGCGCATGATGTTTTTGAAAATCCAGGCGATGGCCGAGCGCGTCTGGCGAACGATGTCCGAGACCGTTACAGCGGGACAGAGATCATACTCGACGAGGACGACGGTTGCGCTGCGTTTGGTGAAGACGGGAACGAAGTTGCAGTTATCCTCTTTACTGCCGCTGCGCCAGTAGCCGCCGTGAATATAGATCAGCACCGGGCCGCCGGGTTGATCCGCGGCGTAAATATCCAGGATCTCGCGCCGCGAACTGCCGTAGGGGACGTCGAGCCATGATTTAGCGGTGTCGCGCACTTTGCGCGCCTGTTCGGCTCGCTTCTTTGCGAGCTGCGGATACTCCGGCACCGATTCGCGTGGATTATACTGATATTCCATCTCGTCCTGGCGGAATCCTTTATAAACGATTTCATTCATGGTGATTGGTCCTTTCGCGGTTTCTCTCCAGACTTTAATTTCGGCGCGGCACCTGTGATCTGCCATCCGCTGGCGATAATTTAGTACAGTTTTGAGTTTAAATTCCAGTGTAATCGGGATTGTGAAAGCTGGTGTTGCCTTTTCTCTCCCACTTAACCGTGCGCCACGTTTAGCCTGTAAACGACGTTACCAGTTTGCATCCAAATCGATACTGCGCGGTATCAAAAAGTATTCACTGTAATCGTTCGAAAGAGAGGTAAGCCGGGGGAATGCGTGCTCGGCGGTCAGTTAAAGCAGTGGCACGACTGCTGCAAAGAAGAACATGCAGGGAGTGAGAATCTAGAACAGAAAGGAGGTGAGAAAAATGAAAAAAAGTATATCGCTTCTAACCAACTTGCT
>JBBDNJ010000352.1:0-1172 GCA_040877705.1 Binatia bacterium
CCAATATTCCAAAAAGGAAATTTTGGAAAATTATCTCAACGAAATTTATTTCGGGCAAAAAGGCTCCCAAGGCATTCACGGCATCTGGGAGGCTTCCCAGTTCTATTTTTCTAAACCGTTGTCGGAGTTAAGCGTCGGGGAAATCGCGCTTACGGCGGGACTCATTCGCGGGCCCAATAATTACTCTCCATACCGCAGTGTGGAAGCGGCGACCCGACGGCGCAATGTCGTGCTTGCGAAGCTGCTCGACGATAAAATCATTTCGCGCAGGCAGTACGATACCGCGCTGCGCGAGGCTCTGCCCCATCGGGATCTGATAAAGGTCACCAATGACGCCCCCTTTTACGTTGATTTTTTGCGTCGCGAGCTGGCGGAGAATTACTCCAACGACATGCTAACGGCCGAAGGCCTACGCATTTTCACCAGTCTTGATCTGCAGTTGCAAAAGATGGCTGAACGTTCGCTTGCTGACGGTCTAAAGCGGTTGGAGGCGACTTATCCTGCGCTTCGCCGCCGAGGCGAAGAAGACAGTCTTGAAGGGGCGCTTATCGTCATTCGCCCGCAGACCGGCGAGATCAAAGCGATGGTCGGTGGGCGCAATTATCAGAAATCGCAGTTCAACCGGGTCTTTCAGGCCAAGCGGCAACCCGGGTCGATTTTCAAGCCGTTCGTGTACCTGGCGGCGTTGATGAACGAAGGTAGCAATGGCAAGAAGTACACAGCTGTAAGTAAGGTGGACGATTCTCCTTTCATTTGGAACTATGACGGGAAGGAATGGAAGCCGGGTAATTATAACGATGAGTTTTACGGCACGGTTACATTTCGACGCGCGCTGGAGAAATCCCTTAACTCGGCGACCGCGCGAATCGCGCGAGACGTGGGTATTCGGCGCGTGCGCGATCTCGCGCACCGGCTCGGCATTCAGAGTTCGTTGCCGGCAGTGCCGTCGCTGGCATTGGGTTCGGCGGAAGTGACGCCGTTGGAAGTGGCCGTGGCTTTCTCAACCTTAGCCAACAACGGCGTGCGCACCCGGCCCTTAACAGTGAAGCAGGTTGTAGATCATAATGCGCGCGTGGTGGAAAAGCGCGATGTGCGGGTTGAAAAAGTCGTTCCGGCGCAGATGGCGTATCTGATAAATCATCTCCTCAAGGGTGTATTGGATAGGGGCACGG
>JBBDNJ010000352.1:1182-9965 GCA_040877705.1 Binatia bacterium
CGGCGGAGAGCGCGCGCCGTGCGGGATTCACGCGGCCGGCCGCGGGTAAGACCGGAACTACGAATGACTATAAGGATGCGTGGTTTGTTGGATACACTCCCGATTTGTTAGCAGTGGTATGGGTGGGGTTCGACAATCAGAGCAAACTCGGTCTCTCGGGCAGCCAGGCGGCACTACCGATTTGGACGGATTTTATGAAACGGGCGACCGCTGGGACTCCAGTCACCGATTTCGTGCCACCGCCAGGCGTCCGGTTTGTCGAGGTGGACCCCCTCAGTGGCCAACTGGCGACTCTAAACTGCTCTTCGTTCGTTCGGGAAGCATTCGCGGAGGGAGAAGAACCGACGGTTACCTGCGCATTGCACTTGGGAGAGCCCCTGCCAAGTTCGAGACCGGAATGAGGTTATTCGATTCATGATATCCAGAAAGCAAAGAAAAACGCCGGTTCGATTGCTGCAACGGATTGCCGCAGTGATCATTGTCTTGGCTGTGTATGGCTGTGCGCCGCAACCTCTTTATCGAAGGCCTCTGACGCCTTCGACCGCGAAGCCTCGGTCCCTCCCCGCGCCAAAGCCGTCGCCGTCATCGCCGCCTTCTTCGGCGGCGTCTGAGTCGCCAAGGCGGCCACTGCTCGAAGAAGCGAACATTCGCGAGCAAGATCTCAAAACCCAAGAGAAGGCGACACCGCCGATCACGACTTCGAAGGAAACGTCGCCGCCGCCGAGCGTGATTCCGGAAACGTTAATACCGGCAACACCGCCGCCATTGGCTGACGACAGCTCTCTGCTGGCCAAGATCGCGCCGGGAACGCCGCCGCAGCGCGCAGCATCACTGCGTTTGTCCGAAGAAGGAAGAATGCTGCTCGGCAGCGGAGACTACGCCAAGGCTCTCAATCGCCTGGAGAGAGCGATCGCGATTGATTCCACTAATGCTTATGGGCATTTTCTATTAGCAAAAGCCCAATATGGTCTGAAACGTTACAAGGAATCGCTCAACTTTCTCGAGGTTGCGGAATCCCGCCTGAGGGGCGAGCCGTTTTGGCTCGCCGAAGTGTACGCGCTCAGGGGAGAAAATCTTCGCGCTCTTGGCATGGCCGACCGCGCTGAAGACAGCTACACCAAAGCGCTCAGTATCAATTCCGGCAACCGCACGGCGTCCGAGGCGTTATCGCGGATGCAGGCGGAAGGTTCGCCGACTCAGCGCTGATCATCGTGATCCATGTTGGTTCTCGGGGTTGAAACTTCTTGTGACGACACTGCCGCTGCGGTGCTGCTCGACGGTCGAACGATTTTAGCGAACGTCGTGTCCTCACAAGATCAAGTTCACGGGCTCTACGGCGGCGTTGTCCCTGAACTCGCTTCGCGCCAGCATCTCCAGAATATATTACCCATCATCGACGGGGCACTCGAGAAAGCCGGCGTCACTCTCAAAGAGCTCGGTGGTATCGCAGTGACCCGTGGCCCGGGACTTGTCGGTTCGCTCCTCGTCGGTTTATCGGTGGCCAAAGGTATCGCGTTTCGTTGGCGCATGCCCTATGTGGGCGTCAATCATTTGGAAGCGCATTTGCTGGCCATTCACCTCGAGTACGAAGTGCCGTTTCCGTACATTGCTTTACTTGCTTCCGGAGGTCACACCCTTCTCTACTGCGTGCAGGATGTCGGCGATTATCTCTACTTGGGCGGAACGCGTGACGATGCCTCCGGCGAGGCCTACGACAAGGTGGCAAAGATGTTAGGCTTGGGCTACCCGGGAGGTCGGTTGATTGACAACCTTGCCAAGACCGGAAATCGCAAGGCGATTAGATTTCCCCGCGCTCAACTTAAGAAGAGTCCTTACGATTTCAGCTTCAGCGGTATCAAGACATCGGTGTTACAGTATCTTAAATCTCAAGATCAAGAAGCCTGGAAAACTCAGGTGCCGGACATCGCTGCCAGTTTCCAAGAAGCGGTGGTCGATATGCTGGTTAATCCGACGGTTAAAGCGGCCGTGGCCCAAGGTGTTAACCGCATCGTGCTCTCGGGTGGAGTGGCTGCCAACAGCCGTTTACGCGAAAAGATGAAGGAGAGAGCGGAAGCGGAAAGACTGCAAGTGTACTTTCCTTCGCCCAAATTTTGTACGGACAACGCTGCTATGATCGCGCTTACCGGATATCATTGGATTCGGCGTGGACGCCGGGATGATTTCAGTCTTAACGCCGACGCCGATCTTACTTTGTAATCGAGTTTAAGAGGTCAGTGCTTTGAAGGTTCAAGGATCATGCCGACCCTTTACGAAGAAGCCCGCGCGGCGCTGCGCGATTCTGAGTTCAAACCCAGAAAGCGGCTGGGGCAGAACTTCTTAATTCATGAGCGTGTCATCGACGCGATCCTTCGTACGCTGGATCTCAAATCGCACGATTCCGTCTTGGAGATAGGGCCGGGTCTCGGCTTTTTAACGCGTCGATTGGTAGAGCGAGCGGCCGGAGTCTGGGCTGTGGAGATTGATCCTTTGCTGACTGAACGGTTGCGACAAAGCGATTTGGCTTCGAATCCGATATTCCACTTGATATCCGGTGATATTCTCAAAGTGTCTTTGGCCGAAATACTGCCCAGCGAAAAAGTAAAACTGGTGGGCAACTTGCCCTATCGTATTTCGACGCCCGTGCTCTTCCGTGTCCTAGAACTGCGTGAACATTTCTCTCTGCTGGTCTTGATGGTGCAGAAAGAAGTGGCGGATAGAATTGCCAGCGCGCCCGGAACAAAAGCATACGGGACTTTATCGGTTTGGTGTCAGATTCATGGTCAGGTGGTCGATAAGGTGCAAGTAGCGCCGGAAGCTTTTTTCCCCAGGCCGAAGGTGCGTTCAACGATATTAAAAATCGCGCTTTTCCCAACGCCGCGCGTGCCGCGCAATCAGATTCCAATTCTTCGCGGTCTGGTACGCGCGGCCTTCGGACAGAGGCGCAAGACCTTGGGCAATGTCATGACCGCATGGTTGGCATCCGATCGAAACGCGGTTGAGAAATTTTTGCGTTCTGAAGGAATCGATCCGCAACGCCGCGGAGAGACGCTGACCGTTGAAGATTTTCTTCGCTTAACGAAGGCGTTAAACTCGAGCACCTTGCTCAGAGCAAGTGGCTAAGAGCGCAACTCATGCCTGAATTACCTGAAGTCGAAACCGTTTGCCGTAGCTTGCGGCCTCATCTGGTCGGCCATACTATCGAGCGCGTTGAAGTGTTGGAGCGGCGCCTGCGTATTCGTGTCGATGAAACTGCACTGGCGCAGCTCAGCGGAAAGAGCATAGTCGAAATTCGCCGCACGGCTAAGTACATCCTTATCTCGTTATCCGATGACCTAGTTTGGCTCTTTCATCTCGGTATGTCGGGCAAGTTGATCCGTGTCGAGCCTAATACGGCGCGTAGGAAACACGATCATATTATTGTGTATTTATGCAACGGCAGCGAGTTTCGTTACCATGATCCGCGGCGTTTCGGTATTGCTTTGGTGACCCGTAAAGAAATGCTGCACGAGCTTCCCCAGCTGCGTTATCTAGGCATCGATCCGTTTGATCCTGATTTGACCGGCGAATATCTTTTTCACTTCACGCGGCCGTCTAACCGCCGCATCCGGGATTTGTTGCTCGATCAACGAATTATCGCCGGTTTGGGTAATATTTACGCCAATGAAATTTTGGCTCGGCTCGGCATCAAGCCGTCGACGCGCGCCTGTCGCTTGACGCGGAAGCAGGCGCAGGCGATGGCCCGAGCGATTCCCGAGTTGTTGCAGCAAGCGATTCGCTGGTGCGGCACGTCATTTTCGGACTATCGGGATGCCGATGATAAACGCGGCGAATTTCAAAGACATTTGCGGGTTTATGACCGGGAAGGGGGCACCTGCAGGGTCTGCCCAGGTGTTGTCAAACGGGTGGTGATCGGTAATCGCAGCGCCTTTTACTGCCCCTCGTGCCAAAAATAAGCAAGCCGGTGCAGGCAGATCGCCAATAGGTAGGTGGTCGTATTATGAATGAGCATTTCAGCGCGACGGCAGCCGCCAAAGTGTCTTTTCTACACCAAAAAGTCGGATGAACTCGCTGAAGGCATCATTGCTGATCATATGTAGACGCCTAATATGTGTCTCGCTTTCAACATTGATCTGATCCGGATCAATGTCGCCGTGGAGACTGGCAATTTCATCCCGGTTCCCCGGCACCCTCAGCCAACGCCGAATCATGGGTTCGTCGACTTCGAGATGAAACTGTAATCCGTAGACGTTTTCGCCGTAACGAAACGCCTGATTGGAGCAGAGAGGGGATGCGGCGAGATGGACGGCGCCCGTTGGAATGGCGAAAGTATCCCCGTGCCATTGAAAGACTTTCTCCGTTTGTCCAAACGACTTCAACAACGCGTCCTGCGCCGCTTCTACGGTAGAACGTAGATCATACCAGCCGATTTCCTTCTGATAGTTTGGGTATACGGCGGCGCCAAGTGTCTTGGCAATTAACTGTGCGCCAAGACAAATGCCCAATACCGGCAGATTTCTTTTCATCGCGTCTTCGATCAATTTCATCTCAATCGTAAGATGCGAAAATCGGTGGTCGTCGTAGACGCTCATCGGACCGCCGAGCACCACCAATCCATGGTACCCCTCCAAACCAGGTTGTGCGTCGGGATGACGGCCGAAATTGACGTAACGAATCCGAAAGCCCGCGCTTTTCAACAGGGGGTTGAGCGTCCCGAGGATCTCGTGGGGAACATGTTGGAACACTAAAAGCTTTTTCATGATTGAAACGAATGTCGTGTGGGCACTGCCGAAGAATTATAGCTGTGTCCGCAGCCTATTTGAATAGCCGGGTTCGATAGAACTCAGCGGTAAAAGGCGTGTGGATCGCGCTTGGCAATGTGTCGCGACATTGAACCAAATCGGTTTGTGAATAATGAGGAAGTGACTCTAACCTGGCAATAAGAATTGGATGTCCTATAAAGGAGCTAGTGGCAGGCCCCCGGCAGTGATAGGATTTGGCTAAAGGTTGAGGACAATGCCATGAAAAATCGTCAGATCGAAGCTACATGGAATTATCATAACGATACCAAGCATTCCTACCAGAGTATCCGGAGCAACCCGCACCAGATGGATTGGGAAAACCAACCGGTCCCGTTTAAGATTTATTCCAATCTGCAGCCGATTCCTCTCGCACAGAATCTATCGTCCTCGGGGATGCCCGCGCTTTCGGCCATTTCAAGTATCGCAGACCCAGATCAAGGTGAAACCCGCCTGACCCTTCAAGCCCTGGCGGAGATTCTTTATCTCTCCGCGGGCGTTACCAAGCGCAGGAGTTATCCGGGAGGAGAGATGCTCTTTCGGGCGGCGGCGTGCACGGGCGCCCTCTATCACATCGATTTATACGTCGTCTGCATTGGGCTTCCCGATCTCGACGCCGGAGTTTACCACTTCGGCCCGCATGACTTTGCACTACGGCGACTACGACAGGGAGATTACCGCTCGGTGCTGGCAACTGCCAGCGGTCAAGAACCTTCGATTATGAAAGCATCCTGCGTCATCATCTCTACTTCCACGTATTGGCGAAACGCTTGGAAATATCAATCGCGCGCTTACCGGCACTGTTATTGGGACAACGGCACGATACTCGCCAACCTCTTAGCGGCAACAGCCGCGCGTCGGGTAACGGCAAAGGTCGTGGTCGGGTTCGTCGATCATTCAGTGAACCAGCTTCTGAGCCTGGATACGCAACGTGAGGCTGCATTGAGCTTAGTCGCTCTCGGTACTATGCCGCCTGCGGCGGTTTCGGTTACTTCTTCAATGGAGCCACTCGAGTTGGAGACCATGCCGCTATCGAAGAATGAGATCGATTACCCGGCGATGAGATCGATGCATGAGGCGTCGTCTTTGGAAAATGTAGAAGAGGTGAAAGCGTGGCGGGGAGAAAGAAAGACCCAAAGCGGAAAGCTGAAAGATGAAAGCGCAAACGAAGGGCAGTTGTTTTTTCTCGAACCCGCGAATGATGACCGCATGCCTCAGGATACCCTGGAAGAGGTCGTTGTGCGGCGCGGGTCGACGCGCGAGTTCGCCCGCGAATCGATCAGCTTCGTGCAGCTCTCGACCATGCTCGACCGGGCCACGCGCGGCATAAATGCGGATTTCCTGAGTCCATCGGAGACGTCGCTGAACGACATTTATCTTATCGTCCACGCTGTGGAGGGTCTTCCTGCCGGCGCTTACGTCTATCGTCGCGATAAGCAGGCGCTTGAGCTGCTGAAAGAAGGCAACTTTCGCCGTGAGGCCGGCTATCTCGGCTTGGGCCAGGAAATACCCGCCGATTGCAGCGTCAACGTATATTTTCTGGCGGATCTCAATTGCGCTTTGAAGCGTTTTGGCAACCGCGGTTATCGCGCTGCTCAGCTCGAAGCCAGCATTATGGGCGGAAAGCTTTACCTTGCAGCTTACGCCCAGCGCCTCGGCGCCTCCGGGCTCACATTCTTCGATGACGACGTTACCGCATTTTTCTCGCCTCACGCCGCAGGCAAGAGCGTGATGTTTTTGATCGCATTGGGGAAGCCGGCGAAGCGCAAGGGTTTGAACGTTATCTGACCTCGGAAAAATTCTCAGACCCGGTTCTCGCAGTCACTCGTAACTCATCGCGCCACGGGGCTGAAGACTCTGATTTCTAAAGAGGAATGCAACCAGGGAGGATTTAAATAATCATGGTGCTGAGAACAACGCCCAGTCTTATACCTCTTAAAAAGCGGCGTATGAATTCTAATTTTCAAAAAAATTTGACAAACAGGCGAATCTCACGATAAAAAATGTTTCTTGTGAATCCTTTTGAGAAATATCCCGATGAGACTTACCGAACCTATCAAAAATTCCGCAGGCGCAATGAACTTGACAAAGCCTATCGTTGCTTGGAGAGCCTCGTCAAACAATTTCCAGACGATCCCGATCTCTTGAGCGAAATCGTCGCATTGGCTTTGGGCCAAATACGTGACCCGAACCTTGCCCGGCCCTGGGTGATCCGCCGGGTCAAGCTGTTTTCCTACTGGCGAGATTATGCCCTCCTGAGCGAGATTGAGGCGGTAAGTGGAAACTTGCCAAAAGCCAAGGAGAATCTTGTTCTCGCCACGAAGTTACAAAAACGCCAAGGCTTGCTGATGGACACTCCGCGAGAGGTCAGAGAGGCGCTTGATCGCGCGCGCAATTTTATCCGCCTTCAGGAACACAATCGCTGGATAGAGCGCGTTTCATCTCAAGACAGCGACCAACCCGCGGTTGATGCAGTTAAGCAAGTTAAGGGAGTCAAGCAAGGCGGCGTCGTCGCGGCCCGGGATGCCGTAAAACCGAGCGCCACGACCGAGGAAAAAAGACAGCCTCCGACCGACCGGAGCGAAGCGCGCGCCGCCACGGTGCCGCGGGTCATTCCGGCGTTGGCGTCCTATAGCGCGCCCCGGCGCTTTGCGCCGCCGGATTTTGCGGCCATGAACGCCATGCTGAAAACCCAAGGGACGTTGAAGGACTGTCGGTTGCGCGTCGAGTATGCGCACCTCGATGTCCAGAGGGGCTTCGACGATCTACTCTGCGTCAACGCGATCAGGGGAGTGGAGCGCTATTGGTATCAGGTCGAAACCGCCAAAAAGGTGTTGAAGTATTTCCATGGGCGGGTTTTGCTCTGTGACGAGGTCGGGTTGGGGAAGACCATCGAAGCGGGCATGTTGATGAAAGAATACCTCCTGCGGGGAATGGTCAAGAACATTCTCATTCTCACCCCGGCGCCTCTGGTTTCCCAATGGCAAGAGGAGATGGCGCAGAAATTCGACATCCTGTTCGCCACCACCGACGATCCGCTCTTCAGCGCCGATCCGGACCGTTTCTGGCGCGGTTCGTTCATCATCGCTTCCATCCACACCGCGAAAAGCAGCAAGAATTTTTCGCGAGTGGCGGGCAACTTTTACGATCTTGTAGTGGTCGACGAGGCCCATCATCTCAAGAACCGCAACACTCTTAACTGGAAACTCGTCAATGAAATTCAACAACGCTTTATTTTCCTCTTGACCGCAACGCCCGTGCAGAACCATCTGATCGAGCTGTTCAATCTGATCACGCTGCTCAAGCCCGGGCAGTTCAAGACCGAGCGTCTGTTCAAGCAAGCTTACGTGCAACGGGGCGACTCCCGAAAGCCCGCCAACAAAGAACAACTTCGCGAGCTCCTGCGCGATGTCATGATCCGCAATACCAGGAGCGCTATTGACTTGAAGTTGCCCAGGCGATTCGCCTCGACGGTGAGATTGGAGCCGGGCGCGGTCGAATGGGAACTTTATCGCGGGATCACCGATTACGCGCGGATGCGCTCAGAGTCTCTTTCCGGTCCCTTGTTGCAGCTCTTACTAAGGCAGGCAGGGAGCAGTCCCGCCGCTTTGCGCGCCACGCTTTTGCGTTTGCGCTCAGAGCGATCGGAGAACGTGGACCATCTGCTTGATCTCACGGGACGGGTTGGGGAGAGCGCCCGGGAAAAAGCCCTGCTTGAGATCCTCGGCAAAAATCCGCAAGAAAAGAAGGTCGTCTTTACGCAATATTTAAAGACCTTGGATTCAGTTGCTTCGTTGCTGGAGCGCCGCGGCCTTCCCTTTGCGTTATTCAGCGGCGATCTGTCGGCCAGAGAAAAAGACCGGGCGATTCAGCGCTTCCGCGAAGATCTGCCGATACTGCTTTGCACCGAGTCGGGTGGCGAGGGCAGAAATTTGCAGTTCTGCAATACCGTGATTAATTTCGATCTCCCGTGGAACCCGATGCGCA
>JBBDNJ010000353.1:0-9829 GCA_040877705.1 Binatia bacterium
GCGAGTCGCGACCCTGGGCAGGAGTCTCGCTGGCCTGCGCTTCAAGGGTCGCAAACTTGTCACGAAGCTCCACGACCATACGCTCGGCGAGTTTCTTACCCACTCCTGGAATCGATACGAGACGCAACTGATCGCCTTCTTTGATCGCGCGCGTGAGTTCAGCGGCGGGAATCCCCGACAAAATGTTGAGTGCCAGCTTGGGCCCGATCCCGGCAACTCCATTAAGCTGCAGAAAAACGTATTTCTCCGCGGGCTCCTGAAAACCAAACAGTTGCAAAGCGTCTTCGCGCAGGTGAGTGTGAATATAAAGCTTGACGTCTCCGCCTAATTCCGGCAAACGATAAAACACGTTTAAAGGGATGAAGACCTGATAGCCGACTCCGCCGACATTAACGACGATTTCGCCTGCCATCTTGTGCGCGAGAGTTCCGCTAATTTGCGCGATCACGATAGTTTTGGAATGCGCTCGACGGCCGGGTTCCGCGTTCAATCATCTCAGCGAAGGATCGATCCGCGGGAGCTCAAACTAGAAATAGTTCTCGGCAAGGCCTCGGCCAGACGAGCTCGAAAAGTCTGCATATGAATATGGCAAATGGCGGCTGCCAGCGCATCCGCCGCATCGGCCGGCAGCTTCCCGGTCAAGCACAGTAGCGACCCGATCATCATTTGCACCTGCTGTTTGGTGGCGTGACCGTACCCTACCACCGCCGCTTTGATTTCAACCGCGGCGTATTCATGAACCGTCAGATTTTTTCGCGCAGCAGCCAACAGCGCAACCCCGCGCGCCTGACCGAGTTTGAGCGCGCTCTGGGCGTTTCGGGCAAAGAAAATCCGCTCGACACAGACGCCATCAGGACGATAGGACTCAATCACTTCCTCGATATCGCGGTAAATACGATCTAGCCGCGCCGCTTGCCCTCGGGCACCGGCCGTCGCAATGGTGCCATGCGCCACGTGACTCAGGGAATTTCCAACCGCTTCGACCATGCCCCAGCCCGTCACCACCGAACCGGGATCGATGCCGAGAATTCTACGTGCAACCGGCGCGATATCATCGCCTCGGCGCGACAACGCCGCTTTCAACTCGCCTTCTCCATCAACTCGCTGGGAATGTTGAAGTTAGCGGCAACGCTCTGCACATCGTCGTGATCTTCAAGCTCTTCGGTCAATTTCAAAATCTGCTCGACATTTTTCTCGTCGACATCGACGGTGTTCTTCGGAACCATCGCGACCTGGGCGCTGGCGACAGCGATTTTTTCGAGTTCCAGCCGTTCTTTTACCTTTTCGAAATCTTCGACTGTCGTGACGACCTCAAAAATTTCGTCCTCATCCCTAACATCTTCCGCCCCCGCATCGAGAACGACTCCCATCAACCGCTCCTCATCGACTTGCGCTTTTTCAATCGCGATGAGCCCCTTCTTATCAAACATCCAGGCGACACAGCCGGCCTCGCCCATATTGCCGCCGTGCTTAGTAAATAGACGACGAATCTCAGAAACCGTGCGATTCTTATTGTCGGTCAGTACGTGAGCAAGTATGGCCGCACCCCCCGGACCATACCCTTCGTATTGGATTTCCTCGTAAGTGACACCTTCAAGCTCGCCGGTTCCCTTCTTGATCGCCCGATCTATGTTATCGGTGGGCATGCTGGCGGCCCGAGCAGTCAGTACGGCCGTGCGAAGTCGCGGGTTGGCGTTGATATCGCCACCGCCCATGCGCGCCGCCACCGTGATTTCTTTAATGAGCTTGGTAAAGAGCTTCCCCTTCTTCGCGTCTTTGACGGCTTTCTTATGCTTGATCGTACTCCACTTCGAATGGCCTGACATAAACTAAACGCTCCCTTTATAAGTTGTCGGTAAACTAGCACAAACCCTCCGCGGCGTAAACGGGCTTTATGATAATGATTTCCCTTCTCGGCGCGCACACTCTCGGCGCCCCGATTGACGAGTTGGAAAAAACCACGTAGTATGACGGTTGAAACATTGACCTGGATTACAGGAACGGGCATAAACACCATCCACTCTCCTTGTGCGAAGGATTCCTAAACTTAGCTCTCCGAAATCAGCCTCAAGCATCTCCAGGCATGCCTTAGACGTGAACCTGTAAGGCCTTTTACTTAATTTTCAATTAATAATGAGCGAAAGGAAATGAATGGCATCTTACGTAAGCGAAATCGTCGCCTTTGCCGGCTTCTTTCTCTATGGGAGCTTTTTCGAATGGACGTTACATAAATATCTAATGCATCAGCCTCGCTGGCAGTACCCCTTTCGCGCCCATGCATTGGTCCACCACGGTCTTTTCCGCACCGGCACGGACTATTTTCTGTCAGACAAAAAATATCTCAAGAAAGTCCGCTTCGCGTGGTGGAACGCGCCGCTTATTATCGGTCTTCACGTGCCGGCTATTTTATTGCTGCAGCATCTGTTAGGCGCCGATATACTTTTGGGCGCATGCGCAGCGATCGCGATCTATTACGGGCTTTACGAGTACCTGCACTACTGCATGCATATCCCCACCGGACGGTGGCTCGAACAAACCCGCTGGTTTCGCTGGCTAGACGCGCACCATCATATGCATCACAAACGTCACTTTAATAATCTTAACGTGGTCTTGCCTTTGGCCGATGCTGTTTTCGGCAGTCTCATTCGCTCAAAAGAGAGAATCCCTGTTCCAGATCGAAAAGAAGGCGCCTATACGATGCAAGCGCTGTTGCGTTAATGTCGAGCGGCAAGCTCTCTTTCCAGCTGTGACCTTTTCATTGATATTATGTTGTTTGTATTATCGATCGTGAGACATCTCAAAGCATCGCCAATGAGACCGAGCACTTTCAAGTTGCAATTTCCGCCGCATTCCTATTTCGCATTCTTATCCCTGGCCCTAACTTATCTCGCCGCCTGCTCGGTTCCACCCTCAAGGGTGCCTCCTCCCGCAGCCGCTACCCGCGCCACCCAGACCGGCATTGCTTCATGGTATGGACCGGGTTTTCACGGCAAGGCCACGGCCAGCGGAGTCATTTACAACCAGAACGACCTCACGGCGGCGCACCAAACATTGCCTTTAGGCACGCGCGTGAGGGTGACCCATTTAGAGACTGGTAAATCGGTTGAGGTTTTGATCAACGATCGCGGGCCCTTTGCCAAGGGCAGGATTATCGATCTATCTTACGGCGCGGGCGAAACCCTAGGTATGATTCGTGCCGGAACGATCCCCGTGCGCATCGAAGTCATCGACAGCGGCCCTCATAAAATTCCCTTCATCAGAGACTCCCTCGATTATACGCTTCAAATGGGCTCCTTCTCACAAATGGAAAATGCCCGGCAACTGCGCGACCAACTGGCAAGAACTTATACGGATGTCGCCATTGTCCATTTGCAAGCCAAAGATGGAATCTACTACCGCGTCCAACTCGGAGTCTTCTCGAACCGCGCCACCGCCGAGGAGCAGGCGCGCCAGTTGTCGCAAGCAGGCTACCCGGCCATTATCCTGGAGAAGTAGCTCAGTTATCGCTGAGAAGAAGATAACGGCCGCCTTCTCTTTTCACACGGCCTTCTCGCATCAGCTTTTCTAAATGCGCCTGCACCGAAAATTCGGCGACTCGCTGAAGCGGAACCGAAACGTCAACATAGATCATTTGCGTGATATCGCCGATGGTGTTGTGTCCTTGGCGCAGGGCGTCGATCACTTGCTTTTCGCGCATTATCCGATGTCGCAGGTATTCCTTGATCTTCGCTTCCGGCTTGCCGACCAGCGGTCCATGGCCGGGGAGGATTAAGCTGATGCTGAATTCCAGCAAACGCTCCAACGATCTCAAGTAGTCCGTCATATTGCCGTCCGGCGGATGAATCACCGCCGTGCCGTAACCTAAGATATTGTCGCCGCTAAACAGCACCTTATCGGCGGATTCATAGAAACAGCAGTGCCCGGATTCGTGACCGGGCGTGTGCAAAACTTGCAACTCGCCGCCGCCAAAGGCGATGCGATCGTTATCATCGTACTGAAAGTCCTCGCCACCCAGATGGCCCGCGCGCGAACGATGAATCCCGATCTTCGCGCCGGTGCGTTTCTTCAAAGCCAGGGCACCGCCACAGTGATCGATATGAATATGCGTGAGAAGAATCTTTTCGATTTTCTTAGCACCCATCGCCTCGGCCTGCTCGATAATGCCATCCATGTTGCCATCCGAACTCAGTGCCACGTCGATGACGACCGCGCTGTCCCTTCCAACAACATACTGATTGGTTCCCTGCAGCGTCATCATGCCGGGATTATTGGCGGTGAATTTTCCGATGTGAGCAGGTGTGACCATGAAAGGCCTTTCAGCGGTTCGGGCGTTGCCACGGGAGAGTTGAGAGCTGCCAAAGATAAACGCCAGCGAATATTTGCCCAATATCGCCAGCGCTTTTCTTCGATCTAACACGATCGGTATTTAGTCTTGGCCGGTGCTTCTGTTTGCCTCGAACGTTGAAAACCAAACCAGAAGCACTAGACGGCATTAGCGTGTTAGCAGTATCGCTTAATTCTGCAAAAGCTGTCTAAGCACATACTCCAAGATTCCGCCGTGGCGGTAATATTCGAGCTCGGCCGGCGTGTCGATGCGGCAGGTCACAGTGAACCCTTGAACCTTGCCGTTATCGCTAGTCGCCTTGACGGTTAGATCCTGTCTCAACTTAAGCCCGGCCGAAATCCCGACCACCTCGAAGGTCTCGAAGCCGGTCAGATTGTTCGACTTGAGATTCTCCCTGGCCTTGAACTGTAGCGGCACGATGCCCATGCCGATCAAGTTACTGCGGTGAATGCGTTCATAGCTCTCGGCGATCACCGCCTTCACACCCAACAGCCGCGGCCCTTTGGCCGCCCAATCTCTGGACGAACCCGTGCCGTACTCTTTTCCCGCAACCACGATCAGCGGCGTGGCTTCTTTCTGATACTGCATCGCCGCGTCGTAGATCGACATTGGCTTTTTCTCCGGCAGATGAACGGTCACTCCGCCTTCGGTGCCCGGCGCCAACATGTTTTTGAGGCGAATGTTTGCGAACGTTCCGCGCATCATGACTTCATGATTGCCGCGCCGCGCGCCGTACTGATTGAAATCTTTGGGCAGCACGTCGTTATTCGTCAGGTAGCGCGCCGCCGGGCCGTTCTTCTCGATGGAGCCCGCCGGTGAGATATGGTCGGTGGTCACTGAATCGCCGAGCAACGCCAGCACGCGCGCGCCTTTAATTTCCTTGAGTTCGCTCGGCGTTTTGGACATGCTTTCGAAGTAAGGCGCTTCACGTACATACGTCGAGTGACTATCCCATTCGAAAAGTTCGCCCCGCGGCACGGGCATACTCTTCCACTGCTCATCGCCCTCGGTCGCCTGGCTGTATTCTTTCTTAAACATTTCCGACCGAACCGACTTGCGCATAGTTTCCTGGACTTCCTGCGGTGTCGGCCAAATATCTTTCAAAAAAACCGGCTTGCCCTGCGAATCATTGCCGAGCGGCTCGTTGTATAAATCCGTATCCATGGTGCCGGCCAAGGCATAGGCAACGACCAACGGCGGCGAAGCGAGATAATTTGCCCGCACGTTGGCGTGAATACGCCCCTCAAAGTTTCGGTTGCCGGACAACACCGCGGCCGCAACCAAATCGCCCTCTTGAATGGCATTGACTACCGGCTCGGGTAACGGACCGCTGTTACCGATGCAGGTGGTGCAGCCGTAGCCGACGACATTAAATCCGATCTGTTCCAGATAAGGCAGAAGACCGCTGTCCTTTAAATACTCAGTGACGACTTTGGAGCCCGGCGCTAAACTGGTCTTTACCCACGGCTTGCTTTTCAGCCCCTTCTCCGCGGCCTTTTTAGCCAACAATCCGGCGCCGACCATAACCGAAGGATTCGATGTGTTGGTGCAGCTGGTGATCGCCGAGATCACGACCGAGCCATGCCCGAGCTGGAACTTGTCGCCGTTGGATTGGACATTGACAGTCGTGTTCGCATCGCCGCTCTTTAATAAAGACGGCAGCGCTTCCTTGAACGCTTTCTTGCTTTCGGTCAGCGGTATCCGGTCTTGCGGCCGGCGCGGACCCGACAAACTTGGCACCACCGTTGCCAAATCAAGTTCAAGCGTGTCGCTGAATATTGGATCGGGCGACAAATCAGTGCGGAACATCCCCTGCTCTTTCGCATAGGTTTCGACGAGCTTAATCAGATCGGCATCGCGGCCGGTTAATTTTAAATAGCGCAGTGTTTCGTCGTCCACTGGAAAGTAGCCGATGGTCGCACCATACTCCGGCGCCATATTGCCGATAGTCGCGCGGTCCGCCAGGCTCAAACTAGACAGTCCTGAACCATAAAACTCGACAAACTTCTCGACCACGCCCTTGTTCCTGAGCATCTGGACGACCGTCAAAACCAAGTCCGTCGCCGTTGCCCCTTCGGGAAGCTTGCCGTGCAGTTTGAAACCGATCACTTCAGGTATAAGCATGATGATCGGTTGACCGAGCAACGCCGCTTCCGCTTCGATGCCGCCCACGCCCCAGCCGACGACCCCTAAACCGTTGATCATCGTCGTATGCGAATCCGTGCCGACCACAGTATCGGGATACGCGAAGTGCGCTCCATCTTTTTGTGAGCGGAAAACTACCGGGGCCAAATATTCAAGATTAACCTGATGGCAGATTCCCGTATCAGGAGGGATGAGCCGAAAATTGTCGAAGGCCGTCTGACCCCAGCGCAAAAAGGCGTAGCGCTCGACGTTGCGCTGAAACTCGATTACTGAATTTTTGTGCAAAGCATCGGCGGTGCCAAAATAGTCGACTTGGACCGAGTGATCGATGACCAGATCCACCGGCGCCAGTGGATTGATCTTCTTCGGGTCACCACCCAATCGCTTCATCGCCTCCCGCATCGCGGCGAGATCGACAACCGCGGGCACGCCTGTCAGGTCCTGCATCAACACGCGCGCGGGCATAAAAGCGATTTCTTTTCCCGACTTCACCTTCGGGTTCCAACTTGCCAGCGCCTCAATATCGCCTTTGTTCACATGATGCTGGTCTTCCTGACGTAACAAGTTCTCCATCAGGACCTTCAGTGAAACCGGCAACTTGGAAATATCCTTAAAGCCGGCCTTATCGAGCAAATCGAGGCGGAAAATATCATAGCGCTGATCGCCGACATTCAGCACCTTCCGAGTAGCGAAACTATCCACATATTTGTGTGCCATTGAACGCTCCTTACACGGCTATTGATTGAGGGCCGCCCTATTTTGTAGCTAGGCCGCCGGGATAAAGCAACAGGGACGATGCAAGACGTAGAAGCCGCCAAGTTGCACCGGCGAATTCCAGTTGCCTCTACCCTACTTTTTCAGCCGGCAATAGCTGTTACACTTTTAACAACGTCCCAGAAATGAGGAAAACCCATGATTGAAGACCTCTGGTATAAAAATACCGTCATTTATAGTCTCGATCTAGAGACTTTCATGGACTCCAACGGCGACGGCGTCGGCGACTTTGAGGGGCTAACGCGCCGGTTGGACTATCTGCAATCGCTCGGTATCAGCACCATTTGGCTTTCCCCTTTCCAGCCCACGCCGAACCACGATAATGGCTACGACATTTCGGATTATTATGGTGTTGATCCGCGCCATGGTTCAAGCGGCGATTTCGTCGAGTTCATGCAGCAAGCGCGCAAGCGCGGCATCGAAGTCGTTATGGATTTGGTTGTGAACCATAGTTCCGATCAACACCCCTGGTTCCAGCATTCGCGCAAAAACAAGAACTCTCAGTACCGGGATTGGTATCTTTGGTCGAAAAAACGGCCGACGGGCTGGAAGACCGGCATGGTGTTTCCCGGCGTACAGAAGTCGACATGGACCTACGATCATGACGCGCGGGAGTATTATTTTCATCGCTTCTACCATTTTCAACCGGATCTCAACATGCATCACCCCGCGGTTCGCACAGAGATCCGCCGTATCATGGGCTACTGGCTGGAATTGGGCGTTGCGGGATTTCGCGTCGATGCGGTGCCCTTCATTATTGAAACTCCGCCCACCCAGGGCGACCAAAACACCAAATTGAACTTCGAATATCTGCTCGAAATGCGCGAGTTCTTGCAATGGCGGCGCGGCGACAGTATCTTGCTTGGCGAAGCCAATGTCCTGCCCGGTGAAACGCTTAATTATTTCGGCAAAGACGGGGAGCATATTCACGTGATGTTCAACTTCTTTGTCAACCAACATCTGTTTTACGCTCTGGCTACGGCTGAAGTGGCTCCCCTGGCCGCCGCTTTGCGCGCGACCAAAAAGCTTCCACCGGGCGCACAGTGGGCGCAGTTCCTGCGCAATCACGACGAGCTCGATTTGGGACGGCTCGACGAAAAGCAACGCGACAAGGTATTCGCCAGATTCGGGCCGGAACTTGAAATGCAGCTTTACCACCGCGGTATCCGGCGCCGGCTTGCTCCCATGCTCGGCAATCAGCGGCAACTTGAATTGGCTTACAGCGTGATGTTTTCGCTCCCCGGCACCCCGGTGATTCGTTATGGCGACGAAATCGGCATGGGCGACGATCTCTCTCTGAAAGAACGCGAGGCTGTGCGTACGCCGATGCAATGGACGGCTGAGCCGCAGGCGGGCTTCTCGACCTGCGCAAAAACCCGTCCACCCGCTAATCACCAAAGGCCCGCATCGATATGATCAGGTCAACGTGGAGGCGCAGCGGCGCGATCCAACGTCTTTGCTAAGCTGGACGGCGCACATGATCCGCCTGAGAAAGGAATGCCCTGAAATCGGCTGGGGTGATTGGAAAATATTGCCCACCGGTTCGCCCAGCGTGCTCGCAATGCGTTACGATTGGCGCGGTAATTTCCTCATTGTCGCGCACAACTTCGACGAGAAGGCTCATGAAATTCGCCTCAAGCCGGAAGTGGAGGGAGGAGATAAGCTGCTCAATTTACTCGTCGAAGATGAGAGCCGTGCCGATACCGGCGGCACACACAGAATCGCGCTCGAAGCTTACGGCTACCGCTGGTATCGCGTCGGCAATTTGAATCATGTGCTGCGACAACGCAAGGAATAGGTTCAAACAAGCCGGCAGCGGAACACCTGTTAGACGAGATGCGCATAATGCCACAGATCTGCGGCTTCTCGGGTGCGTGTGAAGATTTACGCCAACTAGGTTGTGGTGCAAGCCTCGCAAGACAGCACAGGTCGCACCATCCAAAAATTGTCTGGATAACTGGAGACAATTGCCGCTTTTCTGTGGAGGATCTCCCCTCCGTTGTATGAACCTGCTATGATCGAAATATCAAAATTGGAAAGGATCATTATGAACCCATCTTATCTCGTGCGTACCTTATCGTTAGCTATCTGCTTATCACTGGCCGGCGCCGGCGGCGCTGCGCAGGCCCAGCCGGCCAAAAACTACGAGCCGCAGGTCGGCCAGGAAGGCAAGGACGTCGTTTGGGTGCCGACCCCGCAGGAGCTGGTCGATAAAATGCTCGCCATGGCGAAAGTCACTCCGAAAGATTACGTCATCGATCTTGGCTCGGGGGACGGCCGTACGGTAATCACCGCCGCCAAGCGCGGCAGCAAAGCCCATGGCATCGAATACAATCCGGATATGGTCGAGTTGGCCAAACGCAATGCCGCAAAAGAAGGCGTCAGCGACAAAGCCACCTTTGTTAAAGCCGATCTGTTCGAAAGCGATTTCTCCCAAGCTCAGGTCATTACGATGTTTCTGCTGCCGAGTATTAATGTCAAACTGCGCCCGAAGATTTTGGATCTTAAGCCCGGCACACGCATCGTATCAAATTCATTTGACATGGGAGAATGGAAGCCCGATGA
>JBBDNJ010000354.1:0-9808 GCA_040877705.1 Binatia bacterium
AAAACTTCAGCTAAAGACGATAAGGAGTAAATGAATGAGACGCTGTGTGCCTCGAATCATAATGGTCGTTATTGCGGCTTTCGTTGCGCTTGTCTATCTGACTCCCACCTTTGTCGATAGGTTGCCAGGTTGGTGGGGTCGTTTTCTGCCATCGGACAAAATTCATCTCGGATTGGATTTGCAAGGCGGTAGTCATCTGGTCTTGGAAGTGCAGGTTGACAAAGCCGTTGAACACTCGCTTGAGCGGGTCAGGGGTGACCTCACCGGCTTATTGCGTGAACGAGGTCTGTCCGGCGTTACGGTAGAGCGGGTCCAGGAGACGCAGCTGCAGGTCAAGGCGCCGGCGGACGGCGTCGAGCGAGTGCGTGGCTTGTTAAAGGGAGATTTTCCTAATCTTGCCGTCGTCAATACTCAGACCACCGGAGGAACAACCGAATTTCTCGTCACGTTCAGTAAGGAAGAACTGCGCGCCCTGCGCGACTTTGCCGTGGATCAATCTCTCGAAACCATTCGCAACCGAATCGACCAATTCGGTGTCAGTGAACCGATTATCCAACGGCAGGGGCAACAAGATATTCTCATCCAACTGCCGGGCATCCAAGACCCGGATCGGGCCAAACAAATCATCGGCAAAACGGCGTTGCTCGAGTTCAAGCTGGTCGACGACAACGCCGATGTCGAAAGCGCTGTGCGCAGCGGCCCTCCGCCGGGACGCCAGGTTCTTTATGGTTATGAGAATACAGCGGAAGGCGGTATCGCCGCCGGCAAAACGGCGTATGTAGTGGAATCCCGTACGCTGATGACCGGTGAATATATCGCCGATGCTAGGGTTCGTCCGAGCACCCAGTTGCAGGGACCGTACGTCGAATTGATTCTGAACACCAGCGGCGCTCGCTTGTTCGAACAAATTACCGCCGCGAATGTGCGACGGCGACTGGCGATCGTTCTTGATAACCGGGTTTATTCAGCGCCGGTCATTCAGGAAAGGATCGGCGGTGGCCGAGCATCGATTACCGGCAGTTTCGATATCAAGGAAGCGCGGGATCTTGCCATTATTCTGCGTGCCGGGGCGCTTCCCGCCCCCGTCGAGATCGTCGAAGAGCGAACTGTCGGGCCGTCACTCGGCCAGGACTCGATTAATCAAGGGATAAACTCTTTCATCGTCGGTGGCGCCTTGGTGGTCATTTTCATGATCGTCTACTATAAGGTCGCGGGTTTGGTCGCGATTGGGGCATTGCTTTTCAACGTGATGTTTCTGTTCGCGATTTTGGCGGGCTTTCAAGCGGTCTTAACGCTGCCCGGTATTGCCGGTATCGTGCTCACCATCGGCATGGCCGTAGACGCCAACGTCTTGATCAACGAACGCATCCGGGAGGAACTGCGGGCTGGGCGAGCGCCTCGTTCGGCTATCGAAGCGGGCTATCACAACGCGCTGCCGGCGATCTTGGATTCCAACATCACGACTTTTCTGTCCGGAGTGATTTTATTTCAATTCGGCACGGGTCCGATCAAAGGTTTCGCGGTGACCTTGTGTGTCGGCATTCTTACTACCGTGCTTACGGCCGTTTATTTAACTCGCATTTATTATGATTATCGCGTGAACTCTCGCAAACTCACGCGGGTCAGTATTTAGAGGAGAGTATGGAGATTATCAAACCTGGGTTAAACATTCCGTTTACCCGCTACCGCAAGGCTGCGCTCATTATTTCGACGATCGTTAATCTTGCTGTTCTGATCATGTTGTTTACGAAGGGCCCTAATTTAGGCGTCGATTTTGCCGGTGGCACGATGATGCATCTCAAATTTCAGCAAAGGGTAACGATACCGGAGATTCGTCAGGCCTTTGAAAAAATTGATTTAGGCGGAAGCGTGATACAGGATTTTGGCCAGCCCGGCGCGAACGAGTATCTTGTTCGATTGGATCAGACCCCGGTGGAAATCGGCGTGCTTGGAGAACAGGTGCGAAAAGCGTTGTCCGATACGTTCGGAGGCGAAAAGTTCGAGCTGTGGCGCAGCGAATCCGTCGGGCCGAAGATCGGTGAAGATCTGCGCCGGCGCGGCGTCTTGTCCGTCATTGTCGCCACTATCATGATGGGCGTCTACATTTGGTTTCGCTTTGAGTTGCGATTCGGTCTCGGCGCAGTCATTGCCTTGGCTCATGACGTTCTGATTGCTGTCGGCGCTCTCTTGTTAGCCAATTACGAATTCGATCTAACCATTATCGCGGCGCTTTTAACCATCGTCGGATTTTCCGTCAATGACACCGTCGTGATCTGTGACCGCATTCGCGAAAACATGCGCAAGATCAAACGACAAACGCTGGAAGGCATTGTTAATACCAGTATCAATGAAACCCTCAGCCGGACCATTATTACCACCGGCACGACTCTCTTGGTGCTTCTCGCCCTGTACTTGCTGGGCGGCGCGGTGATCCGGCCATTCGCTTTTACACTTTTGGTAGGCTTTATTTCGGGTGTTTACTCGACGATCTTTATCGCGAGTCCGGTTATCTTGATGTGGGAAAAGAAACCTGTGAAAAGGTAATCGAGCCAACGATGGCGGAGACTGGCGACGGCAGGCTCTGTCACTTCCTCGCCTCATGACGTAGATGCAACAGGAACTCCGCAAGAGATGGATTCTTAAGCAGGCCGACGAAGGCTTTGTTACCCGCTGTTCAAATGAATTCAAAGTCTCGCCACTGATAGCGCGCATCATTGCTCTGCGCGGTCTTACCGAAATCGACACCGCCAGGTGTTATCTTTCTTCAAGCTTGCGTTCCGATCTGCCATCTCCCTTTTTGATGGCGGATATGGATGCTGCCGTGGACCGGATCGTTCGTGCCATTCAGAGAACAGAATGTATTAGTATATGGGGCGACTACGACGTCGATGGCACGACCGGCGCGGCGGTCCTGGTCTCTTTTTTGCGGGAAATCGGCGTCCATCCCTTTTTTTACATTCCTCATAGGATCGAGGAGGGCTACGGCCTGAACGTCGTAGGACTCCGGCGGCTCAAAGAACGCGGCGTTCAGTTGGTCATTACAGTGGATTCAGGAATTTCGAACTTTAATGAAATCGACGCGGCGCGCACGATAGGACTCGATATCGTCGTGGTCGATCATCACCAGCCCCCCGAACAACTTCCCCCGGCGGTCGCCATCGTCAATCCTCATAGGAAGGATTGCGCTTTCCCCGACAAAGGTTTGTGTGCGGCAGGGTTGGCTTTCTACCTGATTATCGCTTTGCGCGCCCGGCTACGCGACACGGGCTGGTTCGGCGTTTCAGGAGATCCCGACATTCGTCGTCACCTCGATATCGTTACGCTGGGCACGATCGCGGACATGGTGCCGTTGAAGGGTGTCAATCGAACTTTGGTCAAACGCGGATTGACCGAGCTCGGCGCTTCGAAACGTCCGGGGATTGTGGCGCTCAAGCAAGTCGCCGGTTTCGCTGCCGGTGACGTAAGTGCGGGGCAAGTAGGTTTTCAGTTGGGGCCGCGCATTAATGCGGCTGGCCGAATGGATGACGCCCTCAAAGTCGTCGAGTTGCTTACGACCGATTCGCCCGAGGTCGCGCTCCGCATCGCCCAGGAGCTTGACGATCACAACCGTGAACGTCGCGCGATGGAGGCGCAGGTGTTGGAGCATGCACTGGAACTGGCCAGTGGAGTCATCGAGTCGACCCGGCACTCTTTGGTGCTCGGAGGAGAAGGTTGGCATCCCGGCGTGCTCGGCATTGTCGCCTCACGGGTGGTGGAGAGGTTTCATCGTCCAACCGTGGTGCTCGGCTTTCATGCCGGGCAAGGCAAGGGCTCGGCTCGCAGTATCCGCGGGTTTCATATGGTAGAGGGGTTTCGTCGTTGCGGGCACCTTCTGGAAAAATATGGCGGTCATGAATACGCCGGCGGGCTGACGATCAAAGAAGAAAATTTGCCCGGCTTTATCGAGACCTTCGATGAAGTCGCCAAGGCGACTTTGTCGGCTGAAGCTCTTGTGCCGTTTCTGGAAATCGATGCTCGACTGAGTTTTTCGGAAATCGGCCTTTCGCTCGTGCGTGAGATCGACGTTTTAAAACCCTTCGGCGTGGGCAATCCCGAGCCGCTGTTCATGAGCCAAGCGATTGAGGTTTGTGAGAGGAAAGATTTTTCCATGGGCGCGCGCTTCCGCTTCAAACAGGCAGGCCGTTTTGTCAGCGGGGTCGCGTTCGGTGTTCGACCCGATTTTCCGGCGATTGCCGGTGCGTCAGTCGATTTAGTCTATCGCTTGAGTGAAAATGAATGGAACGGAAACTCAACCGTCGAACTTAAAGTTGTCGATGCCAGAACGGCTGCGGATTAAGAGTTCGCGCTTCTGAACGTTGTGGCGAGATTAACTTGTCGGTAAAGATGTCCGACCGACAAATGGGCAAAGAGAGGATCGATATGATGAGACAAGCGCTACGAACCAGCGGGAAGTGGAAGGTTCGCATGTGAATGGAAAGACTTGGCGGTCGGTGTCAGAACTTGATTGGAGGATGGCGTGAGGGGAGCCGGTATGGATGTCGGGAGCAGACGCGATATCGTTTATCTTGCTTTGGCGGGATTTTTTGTCACCAACGCTATTCTCGGAGAGGTGACTGGAGGTAAACTCTTCACCCTGGGTCCGTTCACCATGAGTATCGGCGTCATTCCGTGGCCGGTAGTGTTCATCACCACGGATTTGATCAATGAATATTTCGGCCGCGATGGCGTTCGAAGGCTCACGTTTATGACAATCGGCCTGATTGCCTATGCGTTCGTCGTCCTCTTTCTGTCGATTCAGGTTCCGGCAGCTTCTTTTTCACCGGTGACCGACGCGCAGTTTCAAGCGGTCTTCGGTCAGTCTCTCTGGATTATCGCAGGCAGCATCATTGCTTTTGCGCTCAGCCAACTGGTCGATGTCGGGGTATTCTGGTTGATTCGCCACAAGACCGGCGGCAAGTTTCTTTGGCTGCGCGCCACCGGTTCAACGGTCGTTTCGCAGCTCATTGATAGCGTCGTGATTATCGGAGTTGCCTTCTGGCTGCCGGGTAAAGTGCAGACCTCCGAGTTCCTGATCGTGGCGGGCGCCAATTATTCATACAAGCTGATCATTGCGCTAGCGGTCACGCCGTTGCTTTATCTCGGGCATTCTATGATCGATCGATATCTCGGCCTAGAGGAGGCGCAGCGTTTGATTGAGAGCTCGGCGCAAGCGAACGAAGACGTAGCGGTGGGCGGGACCTAGTTGATAATCATCAAATGACAATCATGCGGCAGTTTTTTCATCAGCCCTTTAACTACATGACCGCGCAGCATGTGATAGAACGCCGAACGGCGAGAAGCGCCGATGATAACTGCGTCGACGTCGAGCGCCTTGGCCGCATTGGCAATGGCGTCTGCGGTATTGTGCGACACGGACCAGATCGGGACGATTTCGATCTGATTCTCACGCACTGCTTGAAGCGCGGCCTTGAGTGTTTGCACTCCCTGTTCATTGGGCCTATGCGGTGTCTCGCCGGCGAAGAGTCCGGGCCACTCCTCCACATAGATGCAGTACAACGCGGACTCTCCTCGCCCTTTAGCGCGCCCAATGGCCTCCTGGATCAAACGCGGGTTCTCATCGCGCAGGGCCAGTAGCGTCGACGATGAGTAAAGCGGCCTTACTTCGATTGCCTCGGCTAGGGTGACGAGCCCCTTTAATTCGTCCTCGACCAGATCCTCGGAGGCGCGATAGGCGCGCGCTTGAAGCCGTTGAATGAAAGGGATTTGGACCAGCAAATCCATGAACCACGCGCGTCGCACGCCAACGGCCGTGAGCATGCCGATGAGTGTGACCGCGCCGCCGAAGTAAGTCGCCAGTTGCTTTTCAACAAGGTTGACTCCCCACGCGACCATCACCATCCCGGTGGTCAGCACTCCCAACCAAAATACCCAATCACGCCTTCCCAGGTTCCACCGGATAGCGTCCAAGCTCAGCGATGAAAATACGAAGGCGCCCAATAAGCCGAAGGCGTACATGTCTCCCAATATCTGCATCTCGCCGCGGCTGAGGAGTATCACCAGAAGAGGTATGACCGTGGCGATGCCGACGGCGATGTGCGGCGTGTTAAAAGTGGGGTTACGCACGGCGATGATTTTTGGCAGGAACCCACCTTTCACGAGCGCGAGAAAAACATGATAAGAACCAATGATCGCGGTGTTGGCGGCGAAAAGCAGCAAACTCGATGCGGTCAGGACTACGGCTAATTTGATGCCGAAGCCGCCGACGATCAAGCCTAGCTCGGAAATAAATCTTTCACTCTCCGTTGCTTTGAAGTGTTCCGGCAATAAGCCGATCGACAACGCCGTCAGGACCGGCGAGGTTATCACCATCGTGATCATGACAGCCGCCATGGCCCAGCGTGTGGTTCGACGCAGCGGAAGGCGCATCGTTGGACTGAGTTGGCTGATGCTTTCCAGCCCGGAGAAAGCCAGCCAAGCCGAGGAAAATCCGACGAGAAGATCGTAGGTCGAGAGCTCCTTGCCGGTGCCCAATTTACTGACCACAGCGTGCCATTGTGAGGCATCCATGCCAATGAAGGCCGCGCCAATGACGACAAGATTGACCAGAAAGGAGGCGCAGGCCATGACCAGCGCCACGGTCGCGCTCTCTCGAATGCCGACGATGTTGAGGGCCGCCAAGACACCTACTCCAACGCAGGCGAGGATCACGATGTGCGCGTCCAAAAACGGAAAAACGCTGCCGATGTACTGAAATCCGGCAACTGCGGAAATTGCCGTGGTGAGAAAGTAGTCGACGGTGATCAGCATGCCGCCCAGGCAACCCCACATGGGGCCGAAAGCCTTGGTGGTAATTGTCACCACGCCGCCCCCTTCGGGGTTGCGCCACGAGATCTCGATGTACTTGAGTGCGAGCAGGATGAAACCGCCGGTGGTCAGCAGAACGAAGAAGGGCGTCGCATCTTTGACGTGGCCATACAGGATACCGGGAACGTAGTAGACCGAGGTGCCAATATCGCAGAAGACGACAGCCCACGCGAGAAACCAATTGAGTTGCCGGGTGTCTTTGCTGGGTTGCATAAAACGATCAGTGAAATCTCACTACATATAGAGATGAATAGGGCAGGATTCAATCCGTACCTGGATCACACTTGGTCATTGGATGGTCAAGCGGCAATTAATTGCGGGGTAGCGGCTTCGGTCTCTTCACCTTCGTCGCACTAACGCTTCGGATGCTATAGCGGCGCGCCAGGTGAGTTCCCGTTATCTTGGCGGTTGGCGGCAGCTTGATCAGAATGGATTTTAATTGGCAACTTGGAAGCTAACGGCATAACGGTGACGACCAGCGCCTCTTGCAATAATATCGTAGTTCGACCTATCATAATGAAGAGTTGGCTAGCCCGCTATGCCCCTACCCGTACAATATTTCCAAAAGCTCGTCGAGAGTTGTCCTGATATCATCATTTCGGTAGACAAACACGGAACGATCACTTTCTACAACGACGGCGCCCGGCAAAATCTCGGTTTTTCTCACGAAGAAGTTTTGGGCAAAAATGTATTGGAGATCTACCCGACATTGGATGAGGCGCGCCGGGTCATGGCCGCGATGCGCGGCAATGGGGGGGAAGGCAAGGGAAGGATCAGGAGTTTTGAGACGACTTTCAAAACCAAAAGGGGCGAGACAATTCCAGTCGCCATTTCCGCATCTATCCTTTACGACGAAAATGACCACGAAATCGGTTCCATCGGTTTTGCCAAGGACCTACGGGATATCCGCCGCCGAGACCAGCTCGTGACTCTGGCTGAGATTGCCATCGGGGTGTCGCACGAAGTTAACAATTCGTTGGAAGTGCTGGTAAACCAGATAGAACTTTTACAGAAGTATATTGAACGGGTGGCGACGGATGAAGATTATATCGTCGAGTCGGATCGCTTAGGATCGGTCACTTCGCAAGTGAAAAAGATCCAGGACATCACAGCGCGAATCAGCCAAATGGCCGAAGAGGGCGAATACGGAACCCAAGAATATCTGTCTGGTAAAATGATGACCGATCTTCGCATCGAACGGGGCGGCAAAGCGTGCGAGCGGCCGAAGCCGGACGAGCGCTATCCATTGCGCGGGCTTAAAATCCTGATTGTCGATGACGACGCCGGAATTTGCCAGTCTCTGAAAGAGCTTTTGGAGACGGAAGAATGCTACGTGGAAACGGCTGCCTCAGGCGTTTACGCAATGCAGTGGCTAGAACGACGGCAGTTTGATTTGGTGCTGAGCGACGTCGTGATGCCCGACGTAGACGGATACCAGCTTTACCAACACATCAAGAAGAAATCTCCCGATCTCCCCGTTGTCTTAATGACCGCCTTCAACTACGACAAGGATCACATTATCAAACGGAGTTGCCTCGAAGGACTGCAAGGAGTGATCTTTAAAAAGCCAGTCAATCCGATTCTGCTCAAGAAGACGCTGCTGCGGCAATGTAGAGCCGAAAACCGCTATCAAAAGCAGTCCGCCGGTTCCCCGTCACAGCCCACGCCTCTTTCCGACGTAAAAAATATTTAGCCCCGAATCATGACCAAAGAGGAATTTTACAATACGGGAATGGAATTGTTCACCGAGGATAAGCTCGATGAAGCTATCGGAGCTTTTCAGCGGGCGCTCAAGGAAGACGCCCACTATACGGATGCGTTGCACGCGCTTGCAATGACCTATTCCCATCAGGAAAAATTCGACGAGGCTATCGAGGTCGGCAAGAGACTGATAGAAGCCGCCCCGGGTGATGAATTGGCCTACACCAGCCTGTCTATATTTTATCAGCAGAAGGGTATGATCGCCGAGGCCGAGCAGGTCGCTGCTCAAGGCCGAACCCTGAGTTGGAAACGGCAACTGGCCAAAAAGAACGATTCTCAAAAGGGCTGATCTTTCGAGCGCTGGGTTTGTGGAGATCGCAGCGCGCACCTTCCAGTTTTTTTACCTCATTTTTTCAATCGCGATTTTCTTCTCATAGATAGAGTCCTATACCCGTCGGTTCCAAGGTTGACGCGTCGAGAGCGAAACTCACACACCGGTTTTTACTAATTACTCAGGATTTTTGGTCCTTGCAGTTTCGCCGTGGAGTGGATAAAAGAAGGCCGTCACTGCGTGGCGGTAGAAGCGGCCTAGCGCCTATGCACGTGTTATGGGGATCGATCGATGAAGACATCACCAAGGCCTGTGGAGCATTTGGCCAAATTGCTGGCTGATGAAGCTCGGGTCGACGAAAAGATCCGGGAGACGAAAGCTGCTCTGATGCTCGTAAAGAAAAGAGTGTCGGAATCATTGGCGCAGCATTACA
Source organism: Binatia bacterium (assembly GCA_040877705.1). GTDB lineage: Bacteria > Desulfobacterota > Binatia > UBA9968 > UBA9968 > WHTF01. The sequence goes on from JBBDNJ010000354.1 coordinate 9,330, forward strand.
TCGGGATGAAGGAACCGAGAATTCAAATGCCGGAGGATTTAATGCGAGAGGAACAATCATACGAGCGACTGCTGCAGGCGCTACAGGATATGAAGAGCGAGATCGCCAAACAGATACGACCGGTGGAAGAGCAAATCATTCAGGCCAATGTCGATCATCTGCGGCAATCCTTTAGTCAGGAAAGCCGACGACTGGCAAAATGTCTGGAGGAGATCGACGACAACATTTTGGCCTGTCGGCAATACCTGCAGGACTATGACCGAATCCGCTCCGGTCTGCAGAGTCTTAATGAGAAGCTTGCTCAACTGGGCGCCGATTCATTACAGATTACTGATGGCTTGCCGACCATGGATTTGGGTGAGATCATCAGGCAGCGCATCGATCACCTCAGGTCTCAAGGAAAGATCTAGCTCGTTCGCGGCGCATTGCTAGCCCGGATTATTCATGGTTTTTGGAAATTGGTTGAAAAGTTTGCATTG
>JBBDNJ010000355.1:0-9730 GCA_040877705.1 Binatia bacterium
GCTGTTGTAGCGCCATCACGGGCGCACGATGGCCGGAACGAGTCCGGCCATGACTTAAGGCCCGTGAGCATGAAGCATGGTTGAGGAAGGAACTCTATAGATGGATCATCAACTCGTGGCGTGAATCAAAGGGAACTGCCAAGCACAACTATTTCTTTAACTCCCGCACGACTTTTTCAAGCTCGTTCATCACTGACTGATAAAAAAGCTCTCCGTCCAGAATCGTCGCCACCTTTGAACGATCCAGTTCTTTCGTTTGCGGCCAACGCAATTCGCCCCATTTCATTGTAAGTCTCCCTAAAAGCAGTTCACCGGTCGGGCCGCAACAAAATTTTTCGGACTCCGGCTTGTCTGGCGCTCGCATTCATTTCTTAAGTTCGCGCGCCCATTTCGTCTTCGGCCGTGGAATTTCCTCATCGTCGACATAGATATCGGCACCGCGCTCATGAAAGAAGCACAGCAGCCCCTTGATCTTCGGGCATTCGGGAATCGGCTCCATATAACCCCACACCATGTCGTCGAACTGCTGCTCGCCAAGCTTGACCGACCAATAATCCGCCGGGCCTTTGTACGGGCAACGCGATTGGGTCGTGCTCGGTGCCAGTAAATCCATGCGGACGTCTTCCTGCGGGATATAATAACGAACCGGGTGGTTAGTCTCGAAGAGAAGTCTGGGCCGGCGGGTGTCCGCAACGGTGTGTCCGTCGATGACGACTCGAACGTGCCGTGAGCTCGGCAGAACGTCGACCCGTTTATATGGGTCGCGCGCATGAACGAAGATCTCTTCGTCTTCCTCAAACCATTTGTCCATCTTGTTCCATTCGAAGGCGAAGTGATTTTTGATGCCGGCAGCATCCGGCGACGGACTCTGATAACTCCAGGTTGCATTCTCAGCGCGCGTGCCGCCGGTATCGATCGACCAGTAAGAAGCCTCCCCTTTAAAAGGGCACTGAGCTTGGCGCCCGGTCTTAGTGAACAGATCCTTACGGACATCATTCTCGGGGAAATAATAAATCGGCAAGACGTCGGCCTCGCGGACAAGCTTGGCATGCGTGCTATCCGCGATAGTCTCACCGCCCAAGAAGACGCGAACGTGGCGCGGGCTCTCGCTCACGTGAACCCAGTGTCCGGCATCGCTATGCACCGGCACACGCTGCTGGATTACATTGCTCTTCATCGTCCCTACCTCTAGCTAAGTTTTTTCAGCTTCTGCAAGCAACGCAGCTCTCGCGGCGGCTTTAGATGTTGTCCCATGATCGTCCAGGAGACTTCGCCGACGTAGATGTCGCCGCGCGAATCGATGGCAATCCCGTGTGGCGCGATGAATTGCCCGGCTGCTTCACCGGCGGCGGCATCGCCTAGCCGCGCCAAGCGTTGGCCTTGTTTGTTATAAATATCCAGCCGATGCCCTAGATTTGGCGCGTCCTTGTTCACTGAATAACCCGGACCCAGTTCTCCGACATAACAAACCGGATCTTGACGCGCGGTATCCATATACAGAGCGCAGGGACGATGCATGTTGTTCCACTGTGTCTCATACTTGCCGTTGCCGTCGAACACCTGAACGCGATTGTTTTCGCGATCGGCGACATAAACCCAACCCTCTCGATCGGCGCAGATGTTGTGCACGATATTGAATTGGCCCGGGTCCGAACCCGACTCTCCCCATGACAGCAGCAACTTCCCGTCGGGCGAATACTTGTGCACGCGTGAATTGCCGTAACCGTCGGAGACGTAGATTTCATCCTGTGGCGACAACGCCACGTGCGTGCAACGATTGAACGGCTCACCGCCTTGATACGGCGCGGCTTTGCCGGGAACGCCCAAGGTAAGAAGAACCTTGCCCTCCAGGGCGCATTTGCGCACGGTGTGATCGCCGTCGTCAGTCAGATAAATCGTGTCGTCGGGGCCCATGGTGACCCCATGGGCTCGCTTAAAGATGCCCTCGCCCCACGAACGCAAAAAGTTGCCGTCGCGATCGAAGACGATGACCGGATGCGCGCCGCGCGTAAAACAGTAAACGTTATCGTTTTTGTCGACACCCACCGAGGCGACTTCATGAAATGTCCATCGGTCCGGCAGTTTACCCCAGCATTCGATCACTTCGTAACGAAATTCCCCGCTGCCTACGACGACGCTCATGACGTTCTCCTAATAGTAGGAAGTTTTGTTAACGGGAACAGGACCTATTCCGGTTCATGCTCGTATACCGTCCGCCATGCTTCGAAACCCCCGCTCATACTGGCGACGTTCTTGAAACCGTTGTCCATGAAATAGGCCACGGCACCGAGACTGCTGTTACCGTGATAGCAATACACCACCACCGGTTTCTCCTTATCGGTATTCTGAACAAACTTTTGAACGTTAACGTCATCGAGGTGCAGCGCTCCCGGAATATGGCCGGCCCGATAAGAACCCGGATCGCGGATGTCGACAAACAAGCACTCTTTCTGGTCAAGCTTTGCTTTCGCTTCGTGTATCTGAATCTGCGCGATCTCCATAACCCTTCTCCTTCGCTAACGCTGTCCTTCTATCAAGCTCGATCCGCGCTGTCCATACCAGGTGAATTATTGCGCATTCCATATGCCGGCGGCAACTCAGCTGCTATAATTCGCCCGATGAAACTCTCGCCGCTGACCTTTTTCTCTCTCGCCGCGGTGTGTCAAATCGCCGGTTCCTCCGGGGCGGCGATGCTCGCGCCCTTTTTCATGGCAGCCCATGGCTACTCGATCGGGTTGGCCGGCATTCCGCTGGTGGTAAACGGCGCCGGGCGCGTCTGTTCGGATCTTATGTCGGGAGTTCTGGCGTCGTACTTTAGTTCCGGCGTACTGATCGTCGCCGCTACGGCGGTTGGACTGGTCACCAGCATCTTTGCAATCTATTTTCTCGACACCACCTCCGTCTTCCTGGTCGCCTTTACCATCTTGGGAATAACTGAAGCGATGTTTGCCCTCTCGATACGCAAGATCGCGTTCGAAGAGTCACAAGCGGGACAACAGGGCCGCGCTCAAGGCCAGGTGGCATCGGCGCTAGGCATCGGCTTCGCCATCGGTCCTCTCATCGGCGGATTCGTCGGCAAATCATTCGGTGCCGATGTATTGTTCGTGGTCTATGCGCTACCCCAATTTCTCGGCTTGATTTTGCTTCTTCTAGGCGGCGCTCACCGGTTCCGCAAGATCACTCAGGAGCGGTCCGTTCAACTCTTGCGTGAAGGGCAAAAGTTGCTCAGCCGCCCCTCGTTTCTGGCTTCTTGCCTGGCGATCTTCCAGTCGTTCCTCTTTCTCGTCGGCGTAAATCGCGTGGCCTTCCCCTTTCTGGCGGTCACTCAGGGAGGCTTTGGACTAGACTGGGTAGGAACTATGGTTTCAGTGTCCCGCGTGACCGATACCCTTGGACGCTATACCGGCGGCTGGTTGTGCGACCGAATCACCGCGCCTCGCGTCATTCTGCTCGGTGTGTTGATCGGAATTCCGATGTTTCTATTACAAGCTTACGGCACGGGGGTGGCGACACTACTCATTCCCTTGTGCGTGATGACGATGGGTTTCGGTTACACGAACGTCGGCGCCACCACCTTCGCTTTACAATCGGCCGGCAGTGCCGGCAGAGGGTTGAGTCTGGGACTCACCCGGGCGTTCACTTCGCTGGGCAACATGCTCGGGCCGCTTTTAGCGGGCGCCCTGGTGCAACGATTGGGTTACGAGAAGGGGTTTCAAACCATGGGGGCGATATCGATCGTGGTGTTTTTCCTGGTGTGGCGGGGCCTGAAACGACAACCGGCCGGAGCCGCATTCGACTCCGGCCGGTCCAGCTAAGCTTCAACAATCGAGAGCGGGCCGCAACGATTGCCTAGCGTAGTCCTTTAAAATCTTCGCCGATGGCGAGATCTTTCAGATACGCCATGCTGTCGTTGGCATATCCGACTTGGCCCGCTTTCTCAGCACGCCACGCATCCAGATACTTGAGAATTTCATCTAACGGTAAAACGTCGGCGTACTTCTGGTTCATATCGAAAAGATTGATGGCATGACAGGCTTCGTGCCGGTCAAAGACACACTCTTCGGCAACCACCATGCGCAGGCGATTCGTCGTACCGTCCACGACACTCGCGCGCACGCAGCCGCTCGTGCTTTCACCGCAGGTGATGATGGTATCGACGCCTAAGAAATTCAAATGACCGATCAGCGGCGTTCCCCAAAAAGCGCTCGGTGACACCTTCTTTAACACAGTCTCCCCGGGAACCGGCTTTACCTCATCGACGATGTCGAATTTCCGCCGCACGCGGTCGAGCTGTGCCTTGTTCATGTCCGCTCGTCTTGTCTTATCCCGTCGAAACGCCCAGGGTTCAATCGCCACTCCGTCCATTCCGGTGACGTGAATCACCGGAATCCCCACCTCCCGGGCCTTGGCAAGCAGCTTCTGAATATGCGGCAGCGCGTTCCATCCGGCAAGACCGCAACTGCCGGGCCAGGTTTTGATCGCGTCAACAACCGGTTCCGGTTTGTCACCGAAAACCCACCGATATAAATCGATCAACAACAATGCCGGTCTCTCACCAAAGCCGATTTTGCGCTCGGCCCTTCCTATCAATGTCGCTTGATCCTGCTGCGTTAAAAAACGTTCCCATACTCGCTCAGCCATGATGATATCTCCTTTGCTTACCGGTATTTTTTCGAACTTATCACCCTATTTGCAAAAGCGTCAAGGAAGACGCTGGCGCACGAACAGGACATGCACCGAGTTGCGGCTGTCCCAGATGTCATTCTCTTAGGGGATCCCTCTCGGCTGTTTTTATCGCCTTGAAGGCAATTTAGTTCAGACCACAGCTTTGAATACCTCGTCCTCGTTTACTTCCCGCGGTCCGTCAATTTCTTCTCGGCACAAATTTATCGAGGAACGAGATTTTTTTTGCCTTGAGCTGTGAGCTGAGTTATACTACGCGGCAATCACAGTGCAATTCATCATTCTTTTATTGCTCCTCTGGCTCGTACTTCCATCACCTGCAAGAGCGAGTTACCTCACCGGTGCCGAACAGCTCAAGGCTGTCGGAGCCTCGTTTAGCTGGCCTGAAGTCAGATCGAGAAGTTTAAAGATCGTCGTGGAATATCAACAGGACGGCGAATGGAAACAAGCCAATTTAGGATCCGGATTCTTGATCTCGCCTGAAGGCCTGTTTGTGACTGCCTATCACGTGATGGCGTACTGTCTTTACAATCAGAAAGCCCACAGCCGTTTTTCCGAAACCGTTGATTGCTCGAAATCCAATCCGCGGGTGCGCTATAAAGCGCAAAACGGCGACCACGAGTACGAGATACAGATTCTTTCCCATCTGAGGGAAGAGGATTCGACCAACGGCAAGAAGCTTCATACCCCCGACGAAATCATTAAACATCGAGATTTCGTCATCGGCAGACTGAAGGCCGGCCCGCAGACGCGCTTTTCCCATTGGCAGCTGCGCGATTTCGAACACGGCAAGATCAGCCTCAGCAATCCACGCGCTGATTTCGAATTAAAGCCGCTACTGCCGCCTAAGAAAGTCTTCATCGTCGGTTACCCGCGCGCCGGGGAATTTGAAATCGCCCATGGCTTTTTGAATCTTACAGACGAAAATCATCGTGGCTATTTTGCCGCGGATTACAAAGTTTACGATGCCCGCTATTTAGAAAACGCCGGTATTGAGCCCGACACCAAGTGGGGCATAGGCGTGGCAAATCACATGAGCGGCGGGGTCGTGGTTGACGCATTCGGGCATCCGGTGGGCGTCGTCGTCAATGGCAACCAGAATACCGCCGGCATTCTTTCGATCGAAAATATCCTGGAAACTTTTTTTTCTAGAAAGCGCGAATCCGAGTCTCAACCGCAAGTTATTTTAGCTCCCACCAAAACGCCGCTCTATCTCAAACGCACTCCGCACTAACAGGCGCGTTACGCGACGCCTCGGTTAGCCATTTCACATCTGTTGAACCTTGGGTTTCGATAGCGTTATAGTCGGCTCATGAAAGAGCTTATTCCAATCGATCTCAGCGGCGTGGTCGAAGAGGTCAAAGCCGAGGGTAAGGGCCGGCGTGTCGTCTGGCAAGATTCTGAATCTCTGGCTTTTCTCAGCAGCGGCCGCAAAGAGCGCAAAGATTTTCACATCGACCCCAGCGACGAGGTGACATTACAGCTCAGCGGCGTGCAAAACCTCGTCTATATCGATGCCGAAGGCAAGCAGAAAACCGCAGTCATCAAAGCCGGCCAGATGCTGCTCTGTCCCGGCGGCGTGCCGCATTCGCCGCGGGTCGACGAAAATTCGTGGTTTATCGTTTTCGAACGCAAACGCAAAGCCGGAGAACGAGACCATTTCCTATGGTTTTGCGACAATTGCGGCGATAAGGTGTACCAGGCCACGGTGGAAGTAGGCGATTACCGTCAGGATCCGGTATCTCAGGTGCATCAGAAATTCTATGGGGACGAATCGCTCAGGACATGCCAAAAATGCGGCCACATCATGTCCGTGCCGCCGCGCTAAAAGCGAAAATAGAAATTCATGGCCAATCGTTACATCCTACAACTTACCCAATTGGCTTCAGCTTACCGAGCCGCCGAAGCGCAGGTGGTCGGCGCCTTTTTCGCGGTACCCAGACAGAAGAAAGAACATCTGCGCTGGCTCAAGGCGCAGGGTTTTAAGGAGTACTCGGCCATTAAACCTATTTTGGATGCTTTGACCCAACTCTATCCAAGTATCGACAACGGCATCGATCGCCACGAATATACCGAACTCACCGATAAACTCGCCGACGAAACCAAACACGCGCGCCTGGTCATGGACCTCGTTCAGGAAATCAGCGGTAAAAAAATTACGCCGCGCGACCTCACCTGGCTGCCGCAAGACCGCAAGCTGGCCAAGGTGCGGGCCGCTTACTCCAAGAGCTACGCCGGGCTTTTGCACGGATCCGAAAAAGTGACTTCGCGGGAAATCCGCCGCAAAGACGAAACACTCGAACGAGCCGCCATCACTCTCACCGAAGGCGGCGGCGGGGCTCTGTACCAGGTCTGCAGCAGGCTCAAAAAGCGCGGCATTGACGCAAAAATCGCCGGCGTCTTTGAGGAAATTTTGCGAGATGAAGTGGCACATAAAGACAGCGGCGCCCGTTTGCTGGCAGCGCTCGTCGAAGACGACACCTCCTTCCGGCGCGCCGCCCGAATCGTCCGCCAAATCTCCGGCCAACGCCTGCGCATGCGCAACGAACAGTTCGGTTTCCCTTTGAGCGAAGCAGAGATGAAGTCCTTGGATAAACGCGCCCGGCAATCGGTTACCGGCCTGTAATGCTATTGCTTTGCCTTATTCTTTTTTTCAGTCTGACGCTTCACTCTCCTGCAGTTGCCGTAGAGCTTCCTGAGCTAAACGCCACTATCAACGATCTTGCCGGGATCGTGCCCCAACCCAGCTATGACGATCTTGAAAAGCGCATGAAACTGTTCAAGGCAAGGAGCGGCCACAGCATTGTCGTGGTCACAGTCCAAAGCCTTGACGGTGAAGACATCGACAGCTTCGGCGTCAAAGCTTTCCAACGCTTGCCGCTCGGCGACACGGACTTAAAAAAAACCATTATGCTCATTGTCGCTCGCAAGGAGCATGCAGTGGGTCTCCAGACCGGCGCCGAATTGAAAAATCTCTTTCCCGAACCGGAGGCACGACAGAAAGTCCAGAAACACGTCGACCTCTACTACAGCGGTATGCGGCCCGATTTGGGAATTCATGCGGCAGTGTTTCATATTTTCAGGACGATCAGGGGAGAAGTTCAAATCGATGGCGTTACGGAGGTCGAAAGCCTGGAAGATGCGTCGATCAGGGGCGTTAAAGCGGGACCTATCTTCGCCATATTTCTGGCCCCCTTCTTGGCTTTCTTCGTCGGCATGCTATGGGGAATCTGCTCGACCAACTATGGCGTTCAAAGTGCGGTGCGCCTTATCATCGGCGCAGTTCTCGGCGGTGGCACAGCCAAGGTTGTGTCCCTTCTAATGGCGATGATGGGCAGCGTCGGTGATGGCCTTTGGTATTTCATCCTGATCATCAGCACCGCTCTGGGAGCTTTCGGCAGCCTGACGGAGTTCTGGATGTCCGGCGATTGGCGAGGCATACCAAGGTTGAAAGATCCGGCACCCCGTAAACCCGAAGACAACATGGGAATCTGAAGACCGCACGCGGAATCCCGATCCTTTCGATCATCGAGTTTCAAAACCATTCGCGCCATACAATGATTCGAACATGAGAGATACGATTGAACCAGCGCATCTGAATACTTCGGCGGCGCTGATTTCACGGCGTGGGCTGCTGCGGCTAGCGCTCGCGGCCGGCTGGTTTGTCGGTACGGGAGGTGTTGCCGTGGCGGCATCCGTAATCACCAGGCCGATTCCCCGCACCGGAGAGTCGTTGCCCGTCATCGGTCTCGGCACCTGGCAAACTCTGGATGTCGGGCAGGCCGAATCGGCGCGCGCCCCGCTGCGCGAAGTCATGCGTGATTTCGCCCGGCTCGGCGGCAAGGTTATCGATTCATCGCCGATGTACGGCCGATCCGAAAGTGTCGTTGGGGATCTCGGCTGCAGCGAACCGGAAGTGCATACTCTGGTAAAGGGCGGCACTTATACTCTCATCGTCGGCCATCATCATGATCCTTCCACCGGCACCTATCGGCTGCAATTGTATAATGTACCGCCGCCGAGCCAATTTTCTGTCAAAATTGGCGATAAGGTCAGACCGAAAATACCGGGCGTCGGAGCGGGGATGATCGAGAACCCGGGAGCTGAAGACATTTATGTTTTCAACGCCACGCCGGGACAAAAGGTCTACTTTCACCTGCTGGAACGCGACAAGGGAATGGAGTACGTCAAATGGCGCTTGATGGACGACAACGGCATGGAAGTATTCAACACCTGCCTGGCCTGCACCGAGCCCGGAGCGCAGACATTGACGCGAGGTGGAACCTACAGTCTGACCGTGGGCAACACGAGCAACCCTGCCACTGGAAACTACGCCTTCGAAATCGGATCGCAATAAGCGCTAGCTATCGACCACGATCGTTTCGCCATCCGCGATAAAGCACACAGGCATATGGGTCGTGTTCCGCGCATAGCCGATCCGTCCTCTGCGATCAATGATGATCAGACCGGCTTGGACGCCCGTCTTCGCTTCGAGAACCGCCAATGCTTTTCGCGCGGCGGCAGTCGGATCGATGCCTTCGGACAAAAGGTCGACAGCGGTCTTGCCCATGACGATTCGTATAATCGCTTCGCCCATACCGGTACAGGACACGCCGGCGCGATCGTCGGCGTAAGTTCCGCAGCCGGGGATCGGCGAGTCGCCGATTCGGCCAGGAAGCTTCTGAAAAACTCCGCCGGTGGACGTCGCCACCGCAATTTTTCCATTGGTATCCAACGCCACGCAGCCCACTGTGCCATGCTTATCTTGCCAACGTTTTCTCTCGTGCTCGACAATGAGCGATTGAGGAGAACATTCCGGAAACCCGATCGCGCGCGCAAATAGCAACGCGCCCTCGCCGGCCAGTATGACGTGCCGCCCATCTTCCATGACGCGGCGCGCCAGTTTGATGGGGTTCTTGACGCCTTTTATCGCCGCGACCGCACCGGGTTCATCGAGCAGGGCACGACGCACATCTTCCTCGTGCCCGCCGAGGGCGGCACACCGCGCCAGATGACGAGCGGCGACTTCGGTGTGAGCGAGCTGGGC
>JBBDNJ010000356.1:0-9675 GCA_040877705.1 Binatia bacterium
AAATGGTCCCGCATTAAATTCTCGACCGCCTCTGCCGTAGGTTTTCTCCCAAGCATCTGTGATGCCTTCTGTAGAGAGATGGCGATCGATTGGATTTTTTTTAGATCCTCCACCGTACCGGCCGCTTGGTTGTCACCCTTCATACTGCTTAGATCTTTCAGGGCCATGGTAAAACCCAAGCCGCCGGTTTCATGATCGGATGTAACGATGATCAAGGTCTCGGTGGGATATTTTTTGTAAAATTCATAGGCCAGTCCCACCGCGCGATCGAACTCGCGGTAATCGTGGATCATCGCGGCGATATCGGTAAGGTGGCTCGCGGTATCGACGTTCTCATTTTCTATAAAGGCAAAAAAACCTTGCGGATTACCGTCGTGCAGATGGCGGATGGTCGCGCGCGTCATGTCGTAAATCGACGGTTCGACGTTTTTGTCCCGATCGATCTCGAAACTCATTTCTTTAAGATTAAAGAGGCCAAGAATTTTACCGTTAGAACTCCGTTCCAGTTCCTGCTTGTTGGTGACGTTGTGGTAATCTTTTTTCTTGAAGGCCGCGATCACATCGACTTCATCGCTGCGTCGACTGCCCGGCCGGCTTCTCGGCAGAAATTGGTCTTTGCCGCCGCCCAAAAGCACGTCCGGCTCCAATTCGAGATACCGGTCAATAATAGCGGCATAATGCCGGCGGTTGGGAACATGGCATACGAAGGCCGCGGGACTGGCGTCGTAGAGGGTTGAGTTGGTCGCAAGTCCAATGCGCATGCCGCGTTGTTTGGCATGCTCCATAACGGTTGTGGGAACGGAGCCATCGGCGCACATACCCAAAGCTCCGATGTTGGCTTTGCAACCGCTGGCAAGCGCCGTGGCAGCGGCGGCGGAGTCCGTCGAAAGGGAATTCGCGGCGTGGGTGGTCATGAGCCCGACGCTTCCCTCCCTCATGATCTTATCGGTAATCACCAAACCTTCATGGTGAACTTGCCGGTTGTACTGGCGGGTGATTTCCAAGTGCGGAATACCGCCGCCATCGACGAGGAAGAGAAATACGTATTTCGGAGCAGGCGACGCGACCGCTTGGATCTGGCTCGTGCTCGGATTAGGCACGACGCAGCCGGCAATAACCATCAGAACCGTCGCCTCAACCAAGGCGAGAGACATCACGCGAAAAAATTTCGGCATTTTAAACCTCGAGATCCGGCGATCAATGGGCCATGACCCGGCGCCATTCCAGCCAGAAAGATAGGCTGCCATAGTACGCCGGAAAGAAGAGCGACATATAGACTAGCGGGCGAGGCGGTTCAGGCAATAAATAGATCATCGTTACAATCGCTACACCCCACAACGCTCCCAGGCTGTTTGTCAAGGCGCGCAAGTAGGGGCTTCGGCTTGGATAAATGTACCGGATCGGCACAAACACAAGAATGGATAAAATCAGCAGCAAAAATGCGTTGACCCACAGCGGCGCTCCCAGAACGTACAGATACAGTGCAACGATGTTCCAATAGGAGGGAAATCCGAGAAAGTAATGGTCCGCGGTTTTTGCCTCCTTTTGGCAGAAGCCATAAGCGCTGGCGACGAGCGGAAAAGCGACCAGCCAGACGGCGTCTTGCGGCGGCAACAAATTCGCGCGAAATAGCAAAAGGCACGGGACGATGACGAAATTAAAGTAATCAATAATGTCTTCGAGGCGATCGCCATCGAATGATGGGAGCAGCTCTTTAACACGAGCAGCCCTGGCCAGGGTGCCATCGGACGCATCGACGACAACAGCCAGCGTCATGAGAAAAAACGCCTCTCGAAACCTCAACTCTTCAATATAGAGAATTGCAATGAACGCGATCACCGCCCCGAGGGCGGTGTAGAAGTGAACCAGCCAGGCGAGGATGCGGCGTGCGGTCATCCAGCCAGGTTACGTCGCGGAGGCGGCAAAGCTGGGCCGGCCTTTGAGGCGGTCAATCCATGCGACAGTGTTTTGGTATTTGGCATCGACGGTAATGCCGAACCGGTCGAGCAGATCGATATTGGGCATGAAGGCGATATCGGCGAGACTGAACGAGTCCGCCAAGTATTCTCTGCCTTCCAACTCCGTCTCTATTCTGTCAAAGCCCTTGGTTATTTCCCCTTTGGCATTTTCGATACGCTGGGTATCCCTTTCGCCTTCCGGCTTACGAATTTCTTGAATGAGGTGGACGAAATAGGGATTGAAATGGCTGTCGCGAAAGTCTTCCATCAAACGCGCGCGGGCGCGTCCCTCGGAGTCTTTGGGCATCAATGACGGATAGGGATATTCATCTTCTAAATATTCGTTAATAACGGTCGAATCATAGAGGATAAAACCTTCGTCATCTAAAGCGGGAATCTGGCCGAAAGGATGAAGCTTAAGGTAATCCGGGCTCTTCTGCTCGCGCTTTGTAAGATCGACATTGACTCGCTCGAATTCCAAGCCTTTCTCGATCAGGGCTATTCTGACCTTGCGAGAATTGGTCGACAGCGGGAAAGTATACAACTTGATCATCAGCTAACCTCCTAGGAGTGTACCACGTAGTTATACTAATAACATAAGGGAGTACGCGCTGCGAGAGTTTTTCTTAAGACTTGGGTCGAAGAATTGCCTCGATGGGGCCAAAAACGAGGGATTGCCAGAGTCGATAACTCCGTCGAAGACGATTTCAGATCACACGCAAGCGAGATCTTCGGCGGGACTGCCGGCGGCGAATCTTTAGATGAAATCGCGCGAAACGTTTCGCACTATCCCCTGGCGCGCAGCACCGCCTTGAGCGGGATCGGTTGGGTTCCTCTAAGCACGACGATCTCGACTTCGTCGCCAGGTTTTTTGCTGCCGAGCGCGAGCATGAGATCCTCCAGATTGTGAATTTTGGTTTCACCTAATTTAACGATGACGTCGCCCTCGCGCAAACCGGCGATGGCGGCCGGACTTCCTGCTGAAACTCCGGCCAGCCGGACACCTTCGTCGCTGCCCGAATAATCCGGAATGCTGCCGAGGTAAGTTGTAAAAGCGGGTCCTTCTCCTGGCACTTGGGTGCGCGGTACCGGCGGCAGGCTGACGAAATTCATCGGTGCCTTCGTATTGGCGATTTGCCGGGCGGTCGCCAGAACCAAGTCGCTGATTTTTACCATGCCTTCGAGATTGAGTTTGTCCCAGGTGTCGCTGGGGCGGTGATAGTCCGGGTGTATGCCGGTAAAAAAATGCAGCACCGGCACTTTCCTGTTATAAAAGGAGATATGGTCGCTACGGCCAATGCCATCGGATTCCCTGATCTCCAATCCTAATTCATTGGCAGCACCGCGAACGATACCGCTTAATTCTTCGGCCGAACCGGTGCCGAACACTGTTACGCGGCTGTCGCGTAAGCGCCCGACCATGTCCAGATTGAGCATAGCCTTCGTCGACGAGAGGCGGACGGGGGAGTTATTAGCGTAGTGCCGCGAACCGTGTAACCCCGACTCCTCGGCGGAAAAGGCGGCAAAGACTATGGTTCGCGCGGGTCTGGAGTCGATCCGGCTGAGTCGTTGAGCCGCATCCAATAGCACGGCCACGCCTGAGGCGTTGTCATCAGCGCCATAGTGAATCCGGCCCGCCGTGCTCGAATCGCGCGTGCCGTAATGGCCAAAGCCGATGTGATCGTAGTGAGCGGCGATAACGATGCTTTCATCTGTCAACTTTGAATCGGCGCCCGGAAGAATGGCAACTACGTTATCCGCGCGCTGGCGGATCTCTTCCAAGTTCACCTGCAGCGCAGCTTTGCCGCCCGGCACTTGCATCGAGGCGGGTTTCTCGTCCCGGTCGATTTTGTCGCGCAAAGTTTTGAGCGAAACGCCCTGGCTGCCAAGCCACTTTTCAACCGCGCTAGCCCGTGCCTGTACCGCCACCAGACTACTTCCGCCGCGCCACAAGCTGCTTCTCGTCGAAATCAGTTCCTTTTTTTCGCCGCCCGAGTCATTCACATCCACCAGGATCATGCCGATGGCGCCATGCTTTCGAGCATTCTCTGCTTTAGCGCGCAGCGTGGCGTGAATGGAGTAGTTTGGATATTTCCGAAATGGGCTGTTGCCGTCTTTGGGTGGCGGTTCATAGCGCAAGACAATGACGATTTTCCCTTTAACGTCGATCCCGTCATAGTCGTCGTAGCCGTAGTTTTTAGCGGTGATGCCGTAGCCGGCGAAAGCGACTTCGCCTGCCACGTTATCGGAGGCGGAAAAACCGAGGGGAGTCCAATCTTGATTCAGCGTCAGAGCTGTTTGGTTGCCGAGCGTGAGGCTTGCCGGCTGTTTCACCGCCACGCCGGTAACGACCTCAAAAGATTGTAGATAGCTGCCGTTGTCGCCTCCCGGGTGTAACCCATACTTGGTAAACTCGCCGGCGATGTACTTCCTTGCGAGCTCGATGCCGGGTGTTTCGATGCCCCGGCCAGTAAGCTCCTCAGAGGCCAGGTAGCGCACATGATCTCTCAGAACTTCGACACGAGAAGAGGAGAAGGAGGGAATTTCGAAGCTCCAGGCAGAAAGGGCGAATAGGACCGCCAGTGAAGCGACGAAAGCTGCTACTCCGGCGCGTGGCGACTTATACTGATAATATTCCGCGCTTCGCATGACTTTCTTTGGGAGCTCATCTCATAGGAAAAAGTAAATTCTAGGCTAGCAGACGACCCTCGTCTTTGGAAGATCGTGCGCCGGCGTATCAACGCAACAACCGGCCAAGAGCAAAGCGCAAAGAGGGAAGCGAAGTGAGAACCGCTCGCTCTATGCGTTTTGCCCGTGGCGTCCGAGCTACTTCCATGACCATTTGTAAAAGTGATAGTATTTGGAAAATACCATCTGGAGGTGAATGAATCGTGGCAAAATCAGTAGTTGTTTATACGCAGCCCGGCTGAGGGCCTTGTCATAAAGAGGTGGAGTTTCTATCTCAAAAGGGAGTCGTGTTCGTGGAAAAAAATGTCCGCGCCGACAAGGCAGCGTTAAAAGAGTTGATCGATCTGGGCTATCAAAGCACGCCGGTCGCGATTATCGATGGCCAGGCGGTAGTTGGGTTCGATCAGATAAAGATTACAGAACTCTTGAACCTTGAATCTTGACGACATTGACAGAAAGTGGACGGAACCTACCCTCGGAGAGTGCGCTACCGGAAGGGAAATCAAGAATAGATCACCGGTCAACGCCGGTAAGTTCGTACTCTTCGAGTGCGCCGGCCACGGGGCAGTAGGGCAGACAATCACCGCAGCCGGTGCATTCATGCTCGAGCACTTCATATCTGTGATGAATGTCCTGCATCTTGGGATGGACCGCACGCTCGGGGCAGACTTCGCGGCAGAGACCGCAGGCGATGCAAAGGCTTTCGACGATTCGAATTTTCATTGTTTCGGCGATTCGCATGTTACTTCGAGCCGCCCAACGCCCGGCTCGGTTCCGGCGCCCAAGGCCGGAGTAAAAAATCGAAGACTTCTTCGATGGGCTTTTGGTCCTCCGATGTGAGCGCGTATGCGTCAATCTGATATTTGCCTTCCATGAAGTGCATCAACTCCTCCGCTTCCTGGCTGCGCAGTTGGTGGCGAATGAGATCGTCGTCAATGACGCTGAGCGTCGCCGCGATGCCAAGGCAAGCCATCGATTCGTTGTAGTAATGCTGCCCAGCGCGGGCGAGCGGGTGAATGTGCGGAAACATGGCGGTCATGCCGAAGTAGGAGAGCTTGGGTTGAGTATTGGCGCGCGGGTCATCCATGAGCTCTTCTTCGCGCTCGATGAAGCCGCCGCGCAAGAGCAAGTCCGCATGTAACTGGCCATGCTTCACTTCGTCCCAAATCTGGCGGGCGCGCATGCGCTGCAGGTCGATGTATTTCGGCTGCTCGCCGATCGTGACCGAGAGAATCTGCGTCGACATTTGCTTGAGCGACATGAATGGCCCCTCTGCGGCATAGCCGGCGCGGCCCCGAACGGCTTTGTACTCGTCGTTACCAGACTTCAGATCCTTTTCGGCGAAACCAAGCGCCTGGGTGACCAGCTTATCCCATAGAGGCAAGCAGCGTTCGGTCTGGAGCAAGCGAAAATTGACTCCGGGACCGGTGAAGCCGGTGGGATAGACCCACTTTTTCAAGAAGTCGTTCAAGATTGGCTGCATGCGATTCTCCGTCGGTTCGAAATATTCAAGTCGTTCAAAAATTCAAGTTCAATCGGTCAAGCTGGGCGTGGCCATCGACGATTCTCCGTCCATACTTCGGCTGGCGGCGGAACGAGAGATCTCCCGGTGTCGGCTTCGATGATGGAGCCTTCGGCCGGACAATACATCAGACACACCGTGCACTTCGGATAGGTGCAGCGCTCATCGATTTCCAGGAGATGCTGGGCCGTCGGCGAGACGACGACGGCGTTAATGTCGATCTCGCGGCAGGCCACATAGCACATCCGGCATTCGGTACATTTATTGTGATCGATTCTTAGGCCGGGCATAAACTCCTTTGCTTCAAATCGTTCAGACGCTTAAGTCGATGGAAGACCGAATGATTGAACAGTTTGAACCTTGAACAAACAGTTCCCTGGGTTTAGTCAATATCGGCGGCTACCGTGACTTCTCCTGCCTTCTCCGCTTCCATTCCCAAAACAAAGCGGGCGGTTTCTTCGAGAAAGAATAAATAATCGCGACGGGTCTCGACGCAGAGGCGTTTGGCAAGTTCCGCGTCGACGACCTTCTGGATGAAACGTTCCACCTGAAACCTGCCCATGAGTACGTGGCTTCGAGTTTCCGCGAGTTGGCTTTGGAACAGCGCATGAAGGGACTCGTCGGGAAACGCGTTCGCAAAGCGCTCGGTCCATGCCAGTTCAATAACTTTCGGTCCAAGATTGAGCGCTGCGATGCGAATGTTCTGCGGATAGTTGGCCAGCGCGCGCAAACAGAAAATATACGCGCCGGTTCTCGTCGCCGTGCCGAATTTGGCATACGGATGCGCGAACAACTGTTTTTGCGTGCGCACCCAGCGCTGGCGGAGAATCTCGTCGCAAAATTGCATTTCCTGGGTCGACTCGTCGTAAGTCTGTTTACCGAAAAGGTAAGCGACGGCGGGCGGATATTCGTTCAGATTAATGCCCTGCGCCCAGCCGCCGTAGACGTAATACATGGTGCGTTTGAGTGTCCATAAACAAGCGAGAAGTCTGAAGCATTGATCGGCGGTGAATGTTCCCGCGCGCGCCGCATCCAACACCGCGTCCATGGGAGTGACGCTGGCGTCTTGTTCACTTTGCTTGAGCAATTCGCCGGCAAGCGATTTGCCAAGATTTTCCAACGAAGCATTCATGGGTTGTGGGTCAGCTCGCAACCCTTTTCAAAAGAAGTTTCTTGATACACAAGCCTAGCTCGCCGCCAAAAGACGCTCGTGACCCTTCTTGGAAATCGGCGCGAGATCGGACGCAATACAGTTCCAGCTCTCGCCGCCATCTTCGCTGCAAAAGACTTCGCCCCCTGTGGTGCCGCCAAAGATCGAACAAGTTCCATTCGATTCCTCGAGGCAGAGCGCGCCGAACTCATGTTTTAGACTTTCGGGGAGACCTCCGCCGAGTCGCCGCCAGTTCTTGCCGCCATCGTTGCTGCGGTAAATCTTGGCACCGGCGTGGGCCCGTGGGCCGGCCTTGCGCCAGGTTGTTGGGTTATGGTCGGCGGCGGCGACGAACATGAGGTCAGGATCCTTCGGATTCCAGACGAAGCCGTCGGGATAAACATCGGCTGCCCAATCCGGGCTAGTCCAACGTTCCCAGTTGCCGCCGCCGGTATGAGTGACATAAAGCCCGGCGCCGCCGGTAACATAGATTTTCTTCGGGTCGCGCGGATCGATGAGCGCCCGATGGACATCATAGAATTGTTCCACCGGGCGATCTTTATTGGCAAGAAAGCCGACGGTGTTAAGCTCAGCCCAGCTTTTACCTTCATCGGTGCTTTTCAAGAACGCGCCCTGCTCGATGCAGGCATAGATCGTCTTCGAATCGTACGGGTCGAAGGTAATGAATTTCGTATGGGCCACATGCGGTGGCGCGGGGAAGGACCACGCCGAAGTCGTCGGCACTTCGCGAAGCGAGGTCAGCTCGGTCCAGTGCCGCCCCAGGTCTTCGCTCATAAACAAGTGCGCCGGTTCCGTGCCGGCGTATACTCGGACTTTGCCGTCGACGATGTGGGATGCCAAGCTGTAGATGTCATGAATGGTGATGCCGTTATCGCGCCGCTCCCAGTTTTTTCCCCCGTCCGTACTCGCATGCACCGAACCGAAGAAAGCACCCGCGAACATCACGCCGCTGGTGCGCTCGAAGATGATCGAGCTGATATGCTGTCCCCGCAGCGCGCGCTGGCTGCCGCGCCATTTCCCATCGTCCGTGCGCTCAAAAAGTACCAGCCCATCTTTGGTTGCCACCCATAACTGACGTGACCGTTCGGTAGATGAATAGACGTTCGTACCGCCGTGCGAGAGTCCGATAGCCATAAGATCACCTCCGACTAGGTTTGGAGTCCAAGTCTTTCTGTCGATGAGCCGGGACGAATGGCACTCTATCAATCAAACTTCTTCGCCGTCAACGGTTATTCAGCCAGTGACGGGGCCAGTCGGCACCAGTCACCCAGTCATCATGCCTTGCAAGTTTCACTAAGACGAAGCTATTCAATAGAAGTATTTAGAAATTGTCGCACAATTCAGCCACCGTATTTTCTTGACAAAGGTCTCAAGCTTTTCTACGATCCGGCCCATGATTAAACTAATAGATCAGATGCGGGAGTTAGTGGATAAAGCCTTGGCCAACGGAAATCCGTGTATTCTCGCTACGGCTTCAGCCGACGGCGAGCCGGATATCGGCTACAAGGGGAGCATGATGGTCTTCGACGACGAGTCGCTGGCTTATTGGGAGCGCACCCGGCGGCAGCATTTAAAAAACATCGTCGCCAATCCAAAGGTCGTGGTGCTGTTTCGCGACACCAAGGTAGGCGTCAATTGGCGCTTTCATGGAGTTGCGACGGTCCATGACGACGGACCGCTCAGGGATCAGGTCATGGCGCGCACTGTAGCCGCGGAGTTGGACAAGGACCGCGAGCGCAAGGGCTCAGCGGTCATCATCAAGCTTGATAAGGTGACCAATTTGGCCGGTCAAGTCCTGCAATCTCGATAAAGTTCCTGGTTGGACGCGTGAAGTTCACGCCATGAAAATCAAATACTTTCAGGACACGGACACCCTACACATAGAGTTCCGCTCTGTAGAGGTCGCCGAAACGAAGGATCTTGATGAGAACACGATCCTTGATTTCGATCAAAAGGGCAACATTTGCGGAATCACCATCGAGCACGCCAGCGATCGAACCGACATCCCAAAATTTTCCTACGAGCAGATTACAGCCTAACCCGCCGCTAAAGCCGATGCACCCGCTTTCGCCGATATTGGTTCTATGCCGAGCTTGGCAAGGGAGGCTGGTACGCCGAGATCCCCGCGGAAGAGCATCCCACCATCCTCAAGCGCCTTGCTGATATCGTGTATTCTGAGAATCCCCTTGCTGGCATTGGTGCCACAGTCTCCAGACAGTAAGGGTGAGTATTCGATGACGGAACCTAACTACTCGCTTCGGCGGGGAATTCCAGAATTGCAGAATTCCGGGGACACAATACTAATTCTTCTTGACGGAGGCGTGCGGCTCGACTAA